>JAJQDJ010000200.1 GCA_021202205.1 Erysipelotrichaceae bacterium | reverse complement strand
TAAAAATTAAATTTTTTTCATCTTAATTCCACTTTCTGCTTGCAATTCGGGTTATATTTTGTAAAATGTGTTATAATAGGAAAGAAAAAGGAGGCTCGTTGAATGAATCAGTTCGAAATGGAAAAGGAAGTTGTGAAGGTTATTCACAAATTAAGACCTTATTTACAGCGTGACGGCGGAGATATTGAATTTGTAAAATTAGAAGATGGTGTCGTTTACGTACAAATGTTTGGTGCTTGTATGGGCTGTTCTCTAATAGATGTAACGCTTAAAGATGGTGTTGAACAAATTTTGATTGAGGAAGTTCCGGGAGTAATGGAGGTAAAACTTATATGAAAAGTTTTTTCAGGATTTTAAAGAATTTGCAAATCGTGGAAATGTCTTAGATATGGCAATAGGTGTTATTATTGGTAGTGCTTTTAGTAGTATTGTTTCATCATTGGTTAATGATGTTATTATGCCAGTGATTACATTACTTACAGGTGCTGCTGATTTTTCTTCTTTATCATTGGTTTTGAAAGAAGCGACAGAAGAATCTGAAGCTATTGCAATTAACTATGGTAGCTTTATTCAAGCCATCATTGATTTCTTGATGATTGCTTTGGTTATTTTCATTATGTTAAGATTTGTTACTAAATTAACTTCAATGGCTAAGAAAGAAGAAGAGGCTAAAGAAGAACCACCTGCTGGACCAACTAGTGAAGAATTATTAACAGAAATTAGAGATTTATTAAAAGAATCTAAAAATTAAGTCATTAATTGTAGAATAATGTTTATTTTTTTGGTTAAACTATTATTGGTGATACAATGACTTACAAACAACAGCAATTTAAAATTGCAACAATACTTTATGATTTGGGATTGGACATGGAACTTATTGAGATTATGACATCTTTAGATTATGAAGAATTAAAAAAATTATATCAATAAACTTATTCAGAACTACTAGATGAGGATCGATAATGTAGTGGCAACCCTATTTATAGAAGGTGCCTTTACCAAGCAAGTACAAACTTGAACAATAAGGTATGTAAAGCTTTCCTCATGAAAGCTTTTTTGTTAAGGAGGAAAAATGGAAAAAATATTATTAACATCAGAATCTGTTTCTAAGGGACATCCTGATAAAATATGTGATCAAATAAGTGATGCTATTCTTGATGCATGTTTGGCTCAAGATCCCTATTCTCGTGTAGCTTGTGAGTGCTTTGTAACGACAAATCTGGTTATTATAGGTGGTGAGATAACCACTAAGGCGATTGTTGATTATGAATCTATAGCTAGAAGAGTTATGACTGATATTGGCTATACAAGTGATGAATTAGGTATAGATGGTCATCATTGTACTATTAAAGTTGTATAGGATCAGCAATAAACTGATATTGCTTTAGGAACCAATATAAAAGTAGGAGGAGCAGGAGATCAAGGTATTATGTTTGGTTATGCATGCAATGAAACCAAAGAATATATGCCTTTATCTATCACATTAGCACATAAACTTATGTTAGAAGCAACGCGTTTAAGAGAAAACAATAATTTTCTATGGGCTAGACCAGATATGAAAGCTCAAGTTACTATTGATTATACAAATACTTATCCACAAATTGATACAATTTTGATGTCTATTCAACATGATCCTGATTATGATGAGAAGGTATTTAAAGATTATATTAAAAATAAAATTATAAAAAATGTTGTTGATGCATATCATCTTCATCATGATTATAAAGTTTTGATAAATCCCACTGGTCGTTTTGTAATAGGTGGACCACAAGGTGATACGGGACTTATAGGAAGAAAGATTATTGTTGATACATATGGGGGTATGGCCCGTCATGGTGGTGGAACTTTTTCGGGTAAAGATCCATCTAAGGTAGATAGAAGTGGTGCATATATGGCAAGATATATTGCTAAAAATTTGGTTGCATCCCATCTTTGTGATAAAGCTGAAATACAATTATCATATGCGATTGGCATGGCTGAACCTATTAGTATTTATATTGATACATTTAATACCAATAAAGTATCCTTAGACATATTACTTTCAGCTATTAGAAAAGAATTCATATTAACACCTCAAGGTATTATTGATACCTTTGATTTATTAAAACCTATATATTTACAAACTGCTTGTTATGGTCATTTTGGAAGAGATGATATTGATTTACCTTGGGAAAAATTAAATAAGGTTAATGATTTAAAAAAGTATATTTGATTTTATCAACGGATTTTAACTTTTTTTTAGTTGGATGTATGAATTCATAAAAAAATATAGTATAATAAAAATATTTAAAGGAGGAATGTTTATGAAAGTCAATATTAGAGGAAAAAATCTTACTGTTACTCAAGATATTGAAACAAGAGTCAAAAAGAAATTAGGAATTCTTGATAAGTATTTTATCATGAGTGATAATGTTGAAGCTAAGGTTTTGATTCGCGATTATCCAGTAGGACAAAAAATCGAAGTGACTATTCCAACAGAGTATGTATTATTAAGAGCAGAGGTTGTTGATAATGATGTGTTTAATGCACTTGATCAAGTTATTGACAAGCTAGAAGGGCAAATAAGAAAGTATAAAACAAGACTAAGTAGAAAGTCTAAAGATAATAAGCTTGCTTTCAATATTGCTTCTATTCAACCATTAGATGATGAAGAAGAGGATGTTATTGTTAAAACCAAAACAATCAGTCCTAAACCAATGGATATGGAAGAAGCAATTATGCAAATGGAATTAATTGGACATACATTCTTTGTCTATAAAGATACTGAAACTGATCAAATCAGTGTTGTCTATAAACGCCATGATGGTGATTATGGACTTATCGAAACTGAATAATAAGAAAAAGAATCCATTAGTTGGATTCTTTTTTTAGATTGCTTCCTTGATATATTTCATTGGCTTTCATTAACTTATCAATATCATTGAGTATTGTTACTTTTTTGATAGACCATTTAGGCTCAATAAGCAAATCTAAAGGGGCATCACCAGTTAATCTTTCAATGACGACATTTTCAGGTATATAACTTAATTGTTTAACTACTAAGCTAATATATTCTTCTCTACTTAGCATATCAAAAGGCTGATTTAAATACATATGATGTAAAGTAGTATTTTTTAATATATACAAATTGTGAATCTTTAAACCTTGGATATCTAATTGTCCTACAGCCTTTGCGGTTTCTACCATCATATCATATGTTTCATAAGGCAAGCCATTAATAATATGGACACATACATCAATCTTTCTTTCTCTAAGCTTGTTTAATCCTTCTATAAATGTTTGATAATCGTGTCCACGATTAATCAGTTTAGCAGTTTTGTCATGAATAGTTTGTAAACCTAATTCAACATATAAATCAGTACGTTTGGATAAATCTTCTAAATAATCACATATCTCATCACTTAAACAATCTGCTCTGGCTGCTATAGCAATTCCCACAACATCAGGATAATTAACAAATGGTTCAAATGTTTCCTGTAATCTTTGAAGACTTCCATATGTATTTGTATTAGCTTGAAAATATGCAATAAACTGACAATCTGGCCATTTATGCCTCATTACCTTAGAAACATTAGTGAATTGTTGCTGCAAAGAATCATAGACATTTCCTGCAAAATCACCTGAACCACTATTTGAACAAAAAATACATCCACCAACACTTTTATTTCCATCTCTATTAGGACAAGTAAAATTAGCATTTAAAGATACTTTAGCAATTTTTTTATTATATTTTGTTTTTAAAAAATAATTATAAGTATGATAACGTTTATTATCTAGCGTATAAGGAAATGTATTCATATTCTCACCATTAGCATTATAACATAAAGGAGGATGAAATGTTAGAACTAAAACATATAACTAAAAAATTTCAGGAAAGAGTAATATTAGATAATATATCTATAACACTTCCTGACCATGGGTTGATAGGTATTCAAGGAGAAAGTGGATGTGGTAAAAGTACTTTGCTTTATATTATTGGATGCTCGATCAAAATTTTGATGGGGAAATACTTTATAACAATGCAATCATTGATGATTATAATCAATTTATTAGAAATCATATTTCATATATGATGCAAAATAAAGATTATATTGATTCTTTGAATGTTGAAGAAAATATTGTTTTAGCTACACAGGTAAGTTCTCTTCCTTACTCTAAACAATACTTAGAAAAAATATCAAAAATTCTTGGTATTCATTCTCTAATGCATCGCTACCCATTACAACTATCAGGTGGACAACTCAAGCGTATTTCTATTTGTAAAGCAATGCTTAAACAATCCACTATCATTCTATGTGATGAACCAACAGGATCATTGCATCAAGATCAGGCCAATGAGGTTATGCAACTACTTCAAAAATTATCACAGCAATCATTAGTTATTGTTGTTTCTCATGATAAAGAATTGTTAAAAGATTATTGTGATGATGTTTTGACATTGGAAAAAGGGAAACTACTAGGTACAATATCATCTGATCAATCAATTTATACTGAACCCATTAAGCATTGCTTTTATCCCATTCTATATTATCCTATGCGACAACTCATCTATCAAAGAAATAAATTATTATTTCTTTTTTTGTTTCAGTGGATTGTTATATTGGCATTTTTTAGTATTGTTACCGGAATGAATGGCATTTTAGATGTTATTAATCAAAGTGAGAATAGTGCAGTAAATGCTTATATCATGACCATTGAAAAGAAAGATAATAGCTATTTTGAAACATATATACAAAATGATATGATTGCTAATATCAGTTATGATTATTATTTAGATGCATTAAGTTTTTATAATGATGCTAATCAAATATCAGCACTTATTTCGGTTTTACCTATTTCAACTACACATATTCGTTTATCAAAAGGGAGATTACCGTTCAATAATGAAGAAGTTGTTATAAGTTATAGCTTATATGAGGAGTTAAATTATCCATCCACATTACAATTAAAATATAGTGGGACATCTCAAACGATAGAAATTGTAGGTGTATTAGAAAAAGATATTTTTTCTACAAATGAAATTTACTTTTTATCTTCTATTAAAAATAATTATCCTGAACTTAAAGATGATTATACACTTGTTATAGAAGCAAAAAATCAATATACAAGAGAACTTTATCAATATTTAGAAGAAGATTATATTGTTTATAGTGAAGTGATTGAACGTGTAGATAATTATCAGGCTTTATTAGATATTGCAAAACTTGTTGCATATGTTTTTGTTGGCATTAGTTTTTTTATTTCGTTGTTGTTGATAAGTATTGTTGAATCCATTATTTATTTTGAAAGAAAGCATGATGTTGCTTATTTGTTATCATTGGGAATGAATAAAAGTAGATTATTGTTATTGTCATTATTAGAAGCTGTTTTATTAGGAATTGTTATGGCTAGTGGAGGTTGCATAATAGCAGGGGTATTTTACTATTATATGAATGAGATATTGATTTTAAAAGAAGTAATTGGTTTTTCTTTATCATTAGAGAAAATAATAATTAGTCAGTATGATTTTTTTATTCTTATTTTTATTATATATATGTTAATGTGTATATTATCTGTCATGCTTCCAATACGTACAATGATGCATGTCAATAAGATTGATGTTTTAAGGGAGGAATAGCTATGTTAGAATTAAAACATATTGTTAAAAGATATGATTATCAAAAGGTATTGGATGACATTAATATGGTCTTTCCTGAATGCGGTATTGTTTCAATTATTGGGCCTTCTGGTTGTGGTAAAAGTACATTGCTCAATATTATAGGTGGTATAGATGATGATTTTCAAGGAGATATATTATTTAATAATAAAAGTGTTAAGAAGCATCTTGCAAGCTATCGACGTAAACATGTGAGTTTTATATTTCAACAGTTTCATTTAAATATGTGGCTATCAATAAAGGAAAATGTGGCTTTGCCACAATTTTTTCATCCACAAGAGAAACAGAAAATTTTACTTGATTTAGATGATTTGAAGCAAGCTAAAATGAAAGATTTATCACTAGGTCAAAGACAACGTTTGGCTTATTTAAGATCACGTTATCATTTAAGTGATATTTTGTTATGTGATGAGCCTACTGGTTCTTTAGATCCTGATCATAGTGATCAAGTGATGCAGCTTTTAAAAGAAGAATCACGAAATCGCTTGGTCATACTTGTTTCACATAATCAACAACTTGTGGAAAAATATAGCGATGAAATTTATGAGATGAAGGATGGTTATATAATACATCATCAAGTAATTGATAATCCTATGAAACATATGAATAAGCCAAAAACGACTTCTAAAATTCATTTTTCACATTTACGTTTATCAATGAGTTCTTTCATGTCTCATAAAAGTCGTTCCTTTCAGCTTGTTTTTGGTTTATGTGTATCGTTACTTTGCATTGTTTTTACTCTCACTTTAAGTACAAACTTAGAACAGGAACTCATTAATTATGTTTATTCTCTTGTCCCAGCCTCATCTATTAGTTTTCAAACATCCAATCATGAATCTTTAACATTGGATATTATAGATCAGTTTAATGATTATTCGACTATTATCAAAGCTGAAATGTATTTAGATGATTATGAATTTCTAGGTATAAGTTTTAAGGGAGAAAGATATCAGGAATCAAATACTTTATTTATTGGTGATGATACTTCTCCATATGATGATTTAGCATTAGAGATAGGAACATATCCTACTCAAAATTATGAAATACTAGTATCTTTATCTACCGCAAAATATCTATGTCAAGATAGTGATTTATCTGAACTCATTGGGAAAAAAGTCTATGGATGGTATCAACATGGACTTAATGTTAAAGCAATAGAATATAAAGTTGTAGGAATTACTAACCAATCAACGACTTTAGATACGATTTATACTATGAAACATGCTTATATATATTTACTGTCATCTGTTTATGACTTTGATGTGTCCAATGTTTCGGCTAGTCTAGGTATTATATATGTCAATAAAGATAGTGATAGAAGTAATGTTATTGAACAATTAGAAAATGATTATCCTAGTTTTCAATTTAAAGAAGTTGGTGCTTCGACAGCGCAAAGCATATCAGATACTATGAACCAAGTCAGAATGATTCTACTCATTTTTTCTTTTTTAGCAATACTTTCCTCTCTGTTTTTAATTGGTGAAGTCATGTTTTTAAATATTGTACAAAAGAAAAAGGATTTGGCTATTATGAAATGCTTTGGTGCAAATACTTTTGATATTGTAAGAATTGTTTTATATGAATCACTAGAAATTGTTTTATTAGCTCAAATATTTTCAACAATACTCTATTTCAATTGTATTTCCTTATTGAATAATATTGTTAGTGGAGTTTTATTGAATGATTCTTTTACATTCAAGATTGATTTTAGAATATTAGTTATTGTATATATACTTTCTTATATACTTATTTTTATAAGTCAAATACCACCTTTATTATATATATTAAGACTCAATACAGTTAATGCTTTAAAAGAATAAGTTTGTTTTATTATAATATTTTTTGACCTTATAAAAGTATAAAAAACAAGTTGAAATTCATTAAATCTATGATATAATGAGTGAGTAAAATTCAACGATTAGGAGTAGTAATCATAACTTAATGGATAGAGAACTTATGGGTGGTGGAAATAAGTCATTGGAAGTGGTGAACTCGCCTAGGAGATGCAAAGATGAATGAAGTAGTTTTTGTCGTATAACTGCGTTAAAGTTTCGAGGGTACATTTTTTTAAAATGTAAACTAAGGTGGTAACGCGATAGATAGTCGTCCTTAGAGGACGACTTTTTTTATTTTTAGAGGAGGAATTAATTATGCCGTTTGATCACAAAAAAATTGAAAAGAAGTGGCAAAAGTACTGGGAAGACAATAAGACATTTCAATGTGATGTTCATGATTTTTCAAAACCAAAGTATTATGCTGTAGATATGTTTCCTTATCCATCTGGACAAGGTTTACATGTAGGCCATCCTGAAGGCTATACTGCAACTGATATTGTTTCTAGAATGAAGAGAATGCAAGGATATAATGTATTGCATCCAATGGGATTTGACTCATTTGGATTACCTGCTGAACAATATGCTATTCAGACAGGACACCATCCTGCAGAATTTACAAAAAAGAATATTGATACTTTTAGAAAACAAATTAAATCATTAGGATTTTCTTATGATTGGGATAGAGAAGTATCGACAAGCGATCCTGAATATTATAAGTGGACACAATGGATTTTTACAAAATTATATGACGCTGGATTAGCTTACATTGATGAAATTCCAGTTAACTGGTGTCCAGAATTAAAATGTGTATTGGCCAATGAAGAGGTCATTGATGGTAAGAGTGAACGTGGGGGCTATCCAGTCGTACGTAAACCAATGCGTCAATGGGTTTTAAGAATCACAAAATATGCTGAAAGATTATTGGATGATTTAGATGAGTTAGACTGGCCTGAAGCTACAAAACAAATGCAACGTAACTGGATAGGTAAATCAGTAGGTGCTAATGTTGATTTTAAGATTGATGGTACTGATAAGATTTTTACTGTCTTTACAACACGTTGTGATACTTTATTTGGTGCGACTTATTGTGTTTTATCACCAGAACATCCTTATGTAGATGAGATTACAACTGATGAATATAAACAAGAAGTTGCTGATTATAAGAAGGCTTGTGCATCTAAATCAGATTTAGAAAGAACAGAATTATCAAAAGAAAAAACAGGTGTATTTACTGGCGCTTATGCGATAAATCCAGTTAATAATAAGTTGGTTCCTATCTGGATTGCTGATTATGTTTTGGCAAGTTATGGAACAGGAGCTATTATGGCTGTTCCTGCTCATGATACGCGCGATTGGGAATTTGCTAAAAAATTTAACATTGATATTATTCAAGTACTAGAAGGTGGAGATATATCTAAAGAAGCCTGGACAGAAGATGGTATTCACATTAATTCTGGGTTCTTGGATGGGATGAATAAAGAAGATGCTATTTCTACAATGATTCAATGGTTAGAAGAGCATCATTGCGGTGAAGCAAAAGTATCTTATAAACTTCGTGATTGGTTGTTTTCAAGACAAAGATATTGGGGTGAACCAATACCTATCGTGCATATGGAAGACGGTACAATGCGTACAGTTCCATTAGATGAATTGCCATTAGAATTGCCAGCTGCACAAAACTTTGAACCACATGATAATGGTGAATCACCACTTGCACATTGTGAAGATTGGTTGAATGTTGAAATTGATGGTGTTAAAGGACGTAGAGAAACGAACACTATGCCTCAATGGGCTGGTTCATGTTGGTATTATATTCGCTATTTAGATCCACATAATGATAAAGGGATATGTGATCCTGAAGTATTGGAAAAATGGTTACCTGTTGATTTGTATATTGGTGGTGCTGAACATGCTGTATTACATTTATTATATTCACGCTTTTGGCATAAAGTATTGTATGATGCAGGTGTTGTAAAATGTAAAGAACCTTGGCAACGTTTATTCCATCAAGGTATGATTCTTGGTAGCAACAATGAAAAAATGTCTAAATCAAGAGGTAATGTTGTCAATCCTGATGACATTGTAGAAAGTCATGGTGCAGATGCATTACGTCTATATGAAATGTTTATGGGGCCTTTAGAAGCAAGCTTGCCTTGGTCAGAAGATGGTTTAGATGGTTCTAGAAAATGGTTGGATCGTGTTTATCGTTTGATTGTTGAATCTAATAAACTCTCTGATGAAAATGATCATTCATTAGATTATATCTATAATGCAACAGTTAAGAAAGTTACAAATGATTATGAATCATTAGATTTTAATACTGCAATTTCCCAAATGATGATATTTGTTAATGAGGCCTATAAAGCTAAGACATTATATCGTCCATATGCAGAAGCATTGGTTAAAATGTTAAGTTGTATTGCTCCTCATGTAAGTGAAGAAATGTGGGAATTATTAGGTCATGATCATACATTAGCTTATGAAACATGGCCAACATATGATGAATCAAAAATAGTTCAATCTACTGTTGAAATGGCTGTACAAGTTAATGGTAAATTACGTGCTAAGATTACTGTCAACAAAGACGAGGACAAAGCAGTTGTTGAAGAATTGGCATTATCACAACCTAATGTTAAAAACTTTACAGAAGGTAAAACAATTACTAAAGTGATTGTAGTAACTAATAAAATTGTCAATGTCGTAGTAAAATAATATGTATATAAAAGTGTTGATAATGATCAACACTTTTTTGTTTTCTTTATTTTGGAGGTGTATAAATATGTTGTAGTCTTTACCAAAAGTAATATCAATTAATGAACTTAAACACAAAGCACAAATTACTAAAATCTGTCAATAAAGTGATTTTCCTATTATCATTACAAAAAATGGATATGGAGAAATGATTCTTAGGAGTATTCCACTTTATGAAAAAACAATGGCAGAAGCACAGGTAGTAATGCTTGTTATTGAAGCTTTAGATGTAATTGATGCAGGTGCTGAGCCAGAAGAAGAACATCTTTGCCTTGCTTCGATGAAGAGAAATATGGAAAATAATAAATATACCCTTAGCATTTATCCGCGTGCATAAGCAGACACAGTCTCGACTTTAACACCGAGATATCTTTTTAAACCTATTCATTTTTGATGATCTTTAGAGTATATAAATAATAAATTCAAATATATCTTAATTTATGAGTTAATATATAGTAACATGCTTTATAGGCATAATTTTTTATCGAAACTAGGCATTTGCTTTTGCCAGAGTGTACGTTATAATCAAATAAAGAATAGTCGTCTGGTAAAATGTCAAGAAGAAATTTAAAAGATTTTTAAATAAATTC
>JAJQDJ010000107.1 GCA_021202205.1 Erysipelotrichaceae bacterium | reverse complement strand
CTTCTCATTTTTGAGAAGGGGAATGTCACCAAATCTTAACTTAATGACATTGCCTCATATTTATATTTTTGCCATTACGAATACAGCTGCTGTTACTTATGATTTTGCATATAAAATGAGATTTTTATATAAAAAAGTTAAGATTGTTGAAAATCCTGAGGAATTCTATTTTGTTTTAAACATGATGGAAAAGGATGATTGTATTATATTAGTTTCCTATTCAGGAGAAACATTTGAATTGTTTGATGTTGCAGAGTTAAAAACTAAATATCAATTTCATACAATCTCCATAACAAGTTTAGGAGATAACTCATTAATACAATATACTGATTGTCATCTTTTTATTTCTACAAGAGAAAAATTATATTCTAAAATTGGACATTTTGTATCTAATGAATCCATATATTATATTTTAGATACACTATATGCATGTTTATTTAGGAAGCATTATCAAGAAAATTGGGACAAAAAATTAGCTTTGTCAAAACGTATTGATTATGAAAGATATTCAACCATTGATATTATTCAAGAAGATGAATAATATTAACTATTCATAACAAATTCAAAGAATCTTTCTTTAATTTTTATAGGAAGATTGATATAATAATAGTCGTGGTGATAATATGAGCAAAAACAAACTGACAATGAGTGATATCGCAAAAATGGCAGGTGTAGGTAAAACAACAGTGTCACGTTATTTTAATGGTGGCTACGTTAAAGATGAAACAAGAGAGAAGATTAGAAAAGTCGTTGAAGAGAATAACTATGAGCCAAATCAAGTGGCTCAATTAATGAAAGCGAAACAAACAATGGTTATGGGTATTATTACACCAACTATGGATTCGACAACATCGGCGAGAATGATTATGATGTTAGATGAATATGTAAGACATTATGGTTATACACCACTTATTATCAATACTAATCATAATGAATTAAGAGAAGTAAAATCTATTGAAAATTTATGGAAATTAAATGTAGATGGTATTGTATTACTAGCAACGGATATTACACAAGCACATAAAGATATTGTTTCGAAGTTGGATATTCCTGTAATTTTTGTAGGTCAAGAATATAAAGAAGGTTATTCGATTATATATAATGATTATCAAGCAGGCTATGATGTGGGTTGTTATAGTGCTAAGATGGGACATAAGGATATTGTTTATATGGGAGTTAATGCCAAAGATGAAGCTGTTGGTATTATACGTAAGAATGGTGTTATCGATGGATTAAAAGATTCTGGTATTGATCATGTTCAATATTTGGAAACAGATTTTACCTTTGAAACATCTGGAAGAATTGTTTCAAAGTATTTGAATAATCATCAGCCAACATTAATTATATGTGCAACTGATAATATTGCCTTAGCATGTTATAAAGAAATTAAAAATAGAGGTTTAAATGTACCTGATGATATTTCGGTGATTGGTTTTGGTGGTTATGAATATTTGCAGTTGGTTTCTCCTAGTATTACAACTGTTAGGTATGATAATGAAGATGCGGGATATTTTGCAGGCGAATCTTTATTAAAACTCATTAATGGTGAAGAAATAGAAAAAAAACAAGTTGTTTCATATGTTTTTATGGAAGGTGAAAGTGTTAAGAAATTATCTTAATACTTTTTTTATAAAAAAATATGGAATTGATTCCATAAAAAGTATTGACACTACCATAGAACAGTGATATATTATAGATATGGAACCGATACCATATTAGAAGGAGGAGAAACGGTATGGATTACAACAAGATAGCTAAAGACATTATTAAAAATGTTGGTGGTGAAAGTAATATTACAAGTGCTATGCATTGTGCAACAAGATTGCGTTTGACATTAAAGAATTATGATTTAATTGATGAAGAAAAATTAACAGATATTCCTGAAGTTAAAGGTGTATTTAAATCAGGAAATCAATATCAGATTATTTTAGGTTCTGGTTTGGTGAATTTGGTTTGTGATGAAGTGAAAAAGATTCTAGGTTTAGAGGAGAATGATAGAACTGTAGAAAGTGAAGAAGAAGGATCTATTATTCAACGAGGCGTTAAATTATTAAGTGATATTTTTGTTCCTATTATTCCTGCAATTGTAGCTGGTGGTTTATTGATGGGTATCTATAATGTATTGACTGCCGAAGGTTTGTTTGTAGCTGGAAAATCAGTGATTGATTTTTTACTGACATTGCATCTATGATTAATATATTTTCTAATGCAGCCTTTACGTTTTTACCTGTTTTAATTGGTTTTAGTGCTACTAAGAAGTTTGGAGGAAATCCATATTTAGGGGCAGCTATGGGTATGATTATGGTACATCCTGATTTATTAAGTGCTTATTCAAGAGGTACTGGTGTAGAAATACCTGTTTGGAATATTTTGGGATTATCTGTTGAGGCTGTTGGTTATCAAGCAACTGTTTTACCAGTATTAGCTGTTTCTTGGATTTTAGCCAATATTGAAAAAAGATTACATAAAGTTACACCTACATGGTTAGATAATTTATCAACACCTTTATTATCAGTATTAGTAACAGGTTTTCTAACATTTATCTTAGTTGGTCCTATTTTAAGAACTGCTGGTGATTTACTAGCTGAGGGTATTACATGTGTTTATAGTTCTTTAGGATTTGTAGGTGGTGCTCTCTTTGGTTTATTCTATGCACCAATTTGTTTAACAGGTATGCATCATAGTTTCATTGCGATAGAGACACAATTAATTGCAGCAGCTGAAACAACTGGTGGATCATTTATTTTCCCTACTGCAGCTATGAATAACGTTGCTCAAGGGGCAGCCGTTATGGCTGTACTAATTTGTACAAGGGACAAAAAATCAAATCTATTTGTTCAGCCTCAGGTATTTCAGCATTCTTAGGTATTACGGAACCCGCCATGTTTGGTGTCACTTTAAAATTACGTTATCCTTTCTATGGTGCTATGATTGGTTCAGCTTGCGGTAGTGCTTATATTGCTGCAACGAATACTTTAGCTGTTGCTTTAGGTACTGCAGGCCTTCCTGGTTTTATTTCAATTGCACCACAGAGTTGGGGAAATTACTTTATTGGTATGGGTATTTCAATTATCGTTGCATTCATTGTAACAATGGTGTTATATAAAAGATTTATTACTCCTGAAGAGAATAAGAAATTAGCAGTGACTACTAAAGAAGTTGAAAGTAATGTTATCTATGCACCTTTAAAAGGCGAAATGAAACCTATTAGTGCATGCAGTGATCCAATGTTTGCTTCAAAAGCTATGGGTGATGGCGTTGTCATAATCCCTATTGATGGTTTATTAAAATCACCTGTTAATGGACAAGTAACTTTGGTATTCCCTACAAAACATGCGATTGGTTTAATGAGTGATGATGGCAACGAAATACTTATTCATATTGGTTTAGATACAGTGAATTTAGAAGGTAAACCTTTTGAATTATTCGTTGAAAATGAACAAACAGTAACAGTTGGTCAACCATTAGTACAAATTGATTTAGATATGATTAAGAAAGAAGGATTATCAACAGAAACACCTGTTCTTATTACAAATCAGAAAGAATTTGATATAATAGGAGCTGAAAGTATTAATTATGAAGATAAAATAATGAAGGTGAAGTAATGAAAAACATATTCAAATCCTATGAATTACAATATAAAGATAAAGTTAATAGTGATCCATGGAGACTCAAATATCATTTGATGCCTCCTGTTGGATGGCTTAACGATCCTAATGGATTGTGTCAATTTAACGGTATCTATCATATCTTTTATCAATATTCTCCAGATATCCCTTATGGTGCACATAAGGGTTGGGGGCATTATTCCACCAAAGATTTCACAACATTCAAGCAAGAAGATATTCCATTACTTCCTGGTAGTGAAATAGATAAAAATGGAGCTTATTCAGGCAGTGCTTTTATCGATAATAATCGTATTCATTTCTTCTATACTGGAAATATTAAATTTGATGGTCATTATGATTATATTAATGAAGGTAGAGGTCATTATGTGAATTATTTTTATAGTGATGACGGTTTTCATTTCTCCAACAAAGAATGTTTATTAAAGAATGAAGATTATCCTAAAAATATGAGTTGCCATGTAAGAGATCCTAAGATTTACCAAAAGAATAATCAATATTATTTAGTTTTAGGTGCACGAACTAAAGATAGTGTTGGATGTATCATGTTGTATAAATCCAATGACTTAAAACATTGGACATATTATACAACTATAACAACGCCACAAAAATTTGGTTATATGTGGGAATGTCCTGATTTATTTAAACTAAATGATCAAACTATCCTCATAACATGTCCTCAAGGGGTTAAACAGGATGGTTATAAGTATGAGAACATTTATCAAAATGGTTACTTTTTCTTTAACAATCATGAATTTAGTACATTTCATGAATTAGATCATGGTTTTGATTTTTATGCTCCCCAAACATTTGAAGATGAGCAAGGCAGAAGAATACTAATAGGCTGGATGGGTATTCCTGATGCTGATTATATTAATCCAACTTTAGAATATTATTGGCAACATGCTTTAACCTTGCCAAGAGAATTAACAATAAAAAATAATCATGTCTTTCAATATCCTATTGCAGAAACCAATCAATTAATGAATCCAATTGAACAAATATCATTAAGTAAAGATCAATCTTATAATTATAAAAATCATGTTTGTCATATACATTTTATAATTCCTTCCTTATTTCATATAAAACTTAGAAAAGATGTAACTTTATCTTATGATGGAAAAGTTCTTACTTTATCATTAAAAGAATCAGGCTATGGTAGAGAGGCAAGACATATAGAAATCAATCATATCGATGAAATAGATATTTATTCTGATACATCATCATTAGAAATATTTATTAATCATGGTGAAGAGGTATTCACGACAAGAGTTTATGAGAGTTTAGAAGATACACTTATTACCATTAATCAAGATATTATTATGGATTATCAAACAATAAATAGTTATCATATTATATAAAAACGAATTCAGTTTTCTGAATTCGTTTTATTCATCAAATATGTTTTTCTTTCTAAACTCACAAAGAAACGATTTTTCTTATCCTGATCATAACGGATGAGATAAAAACTCAATAATAAGCCACCAATAGTAGCAACTATCATATCCGTTATTGTATCATAAACACCTGTACTATTTCTGATAGCATCATATTGAAAGAAATAAAATAAGAAATACTCATAAAACTCCCAAATAACAGCTGCTGCCATATTAAGTCCATTGACAAATATAAACATCAAACTTTTTTGCTTATCATCTCTAAGATAATATTTATACAACATATAAAATAGTTCAGTGAATATAATTCCACAAAGAAAATGAACAATCTTATCAAAATAAGCTAAAGTGTAACCTCCTAAACAACTACCCCATAAACTTGCCATAAAAACAAATACAATATTAATAAGATTAAATTCAATTGGTACTTGCACTTTTAATATTCTCATAATCATAGGTGCAATAAATGGTGTGAAACATGAGACAATGGTCATAAAGAAGTATTTTCTCATCCAATTTCTATAAAATGCATAAATGAGAAATACAATATATATCATACTACATATCTTATAAATAATACTTAATTTCTTGTCTTTCATAACGCCACCTCTAAACGATATTGTATCACTTATAATGAGAATTAAAAAAAGACATTGTTTCACCAATGTCTATTTCTTCAATAATTTTTCAAACAAATCAATATCTTCTTTAATCATATCAATAGAATTTTGCCAGAAAATTTCATCTTCTAAATCAATACCCACACTTTTACCAACATCAACCAAATCATTTTTTCCAGTTAATGATAAAAACTTTTCATAAGTATCTCCAAAGCTAGGGCCTTGTTTTTGATATAAACCATATAAACCTTTAGCAAGTAGCAGACCAAAAGCATATGGGAAATTATAGAAAGCATAATCTGCTTCATAATAATGTGGTTTCCAAGTCCACATATAAGGATGTAAATAATTATGATCCAAACCATTTCCATAAGCTTCTTTTTGAGCATTGATCATGAGTTCTTTGATTTCATCTACTGATAAAGGTCCATTCTTTCTTTGTTCAATAAAACGACTTTCAAATAAGAAACGTGAATAAATATCGACAATTGTTTGAGCACAATCAGATAATTCCGTTTCAAGAATATTAAGCTTTTCATTATCATCTACTTCTTTTAAAGCAGCCTTTTTCACTATTGTTTCACAAAAATTTGAAGCAGTTTCCGCTATTGGCATGGGATAATTAGAATTAATGGCATACTCATTGTTAAGGCATTCGCCATGGAATCCATGCCCTAATTCATGTGCCATTGTCACGACATCACTAAATTGATTACCATAATTCAACAAGAAACGACTCTCACCAATACAATGAAGATTATAGCAGAAAGCCCCACCTACTTTACCCTCTCTAGGATAAACATCTAACCATTCATTTTCAATAGCTTTTTTGGCAAATTCACCTAAATGAATAGAAAAAGTAGAGAATTGTTTAATAACATGTTGACATCCTTCTTCATATGAATATGTCATGTCACTTTCACCAATAGGTGCATATAAGTCATACCAAGGTAAACCATTTTGATATCCCAAAGCTTTTGCTTTTAATTTGTAGAATTTTTCAAACAAAGGTAATGATTTTTGCATTGTTTTTAATAATACATCTAGTGTCTTTTGTGACATCCTTGAATCTTCTAAAGTTCTATCAAGAACTGAATCATAACCTCTTAGATTTGCGACAGTAATAGCTTCACCTTTAATCTCATTTAAGGCACTAGCAACGCCTTGTTCAACTTGTGTATAAGCATTCACCTCAGCCTCATAGGCTTTCTTTCTTACATTAACATCCTTATCATAAGCCATGTTTAGAACTTCTGTTAATGGATATGACTTATCATCAATAGTGACTTTCATAGATGAAATGAGTTGATCTTTATATTTAAGCCAAGCAGATGATCCTGTCGTTTTCATTTTAGCTAATACTTCTTCGCTTTCATCATCTAATAAATGAGTATTATTTTTTTGTGCTTCCTTTAAGAAATACATATGTTCCAATATATAAGGATCTTTGATTAAATTCAAATCAAATGTCCCTAACCATTTTTGAATTTTAGCACTTGATGCAGCGAATGATGCTAATATATTTTCAATCATCGATGCATACTTGATAGCATCTTGGTTTTGTGTATTAGCGTTCATAGTTAAAGATATAAATGCATAAACTTTACCAACAAGATCATCTAATTCATTTTCTGTTTCTAAATAATGTTTAAGATTTTCTTCATTTATATCACTATTAGGAATTTCTTTCATATTATCTAAAGTTGTTTGAATACATTGAATATCATCTAGAAATTTTTGATCTTCAAAACTATCATATAATTCTTTTAAACTCCATTGTTTATCCATAATCTACTCCTTTATAATCTGCATAATATAAAATTTTAAATAAGATGTCTCTTCCATGGTCCATAATATGGGATGATCCACATTTTGTTGTGTCATAGATACCTGTTTTAATATAACCCCTGCTTCTTGAGCTGATTCTTTCAACATCTTTTCAAAATTATCTACTTCCATAAAACGTGAACAGCTACATGTTACCAAATAACCACCATGTGATAATAATTCCATAGCTTTTTTGTTAATTTTCTTATATCCAAAATAAGCACTTTGAATTGTTTTTCTTGATTTAGTAAAAGCTGGTGGATCTAATACAATAATATCAAAATCGCCAACATTTAATGTATCCAAATAATCAAAAACATCCGTTTTTGTGAAAGTAATCTTATCTTCCAAATGATTAAGTTTGGCATTTTCATAACCTTGATCAAGTGCCGTTTGCGATACATCTACTGCCACAACTTCACATGCTCCACCTTTAGCTGCATTTAAAGCAAATCTACCTGTATGTCTAAAGCAATCCAAAACCTTCTTATCATGAGCCATTTTTCTCAGTAAATATCTATTTGCTTTTTGATCTAAAAAGTAACCTGTCTTTTGACCATTTTCAAAATCAACATGAAGTAAAATACCATTTTCATTAATAATTGTTGATGTTGGTAAGTTAGTTTCTTTCCAATATCCTTTATATAATTCCAAACCTTCTTTCACTCTTACTTGAATATCATTTCTTTCATAAATACCATGAATCTCTTGATTATCTTCTTTTAATACTTCTATTAGTAATTCATAAATCATATCTTTATTTTTATCCAATCCATAGGAACTAATTTGTGTTACTAATATATCATTATATCGATCAACCGTTAATCCAGGTAATCGATCAGCTTCACCAAATACTAAACGACAATTTGTTATATTATTAATATCTAATGTTTTACGATAATTATAAGCTTCTTGTATTCTTTTTTTAAAGAATGATTTATCAATTAATTCTTTTTTATTCTTAGATAATATACGTACATTAATATGAGAAATTTTTGATAAAAAACCTGTTCCCATATATCTGCCTTTTTTTGTATATATATCAACAATTTCACCATTTTCTATAGAATCATGTATTTTTATAACATTATTATTAAAAAGCCACATCTGACCTTTATCTAACCATTTTTCTCCTTCTTTAGAGATAATAATTCTAGGATAATTTCTTTCCATTATAATGCCTCCAATCCTTCACGATTATATCAAATAGTATCTATTTTATCAATGAACAATTATATTCTCATTTTATTGTATTTTATTAGATAATTATGTAAAATGAGCATGGTGATAAAAATGATAAAGGATTTTCAAAAATTATTAAAAGAAAAACATATTGATTATTATATTGTACCTACAGATGATGATCATCAATCAGAGATGGTTGGAGATTATTATCAAGTACGTGCTTATTTAAGTGGTTTTGATGGCAGTGCTGGGACATTATTAGTAACTCCAGAAAATGCTTATTTATGGACAGATGGACGTTATTTTATTCAAGCTGCTAAACAATTAGAAGATAGTATTACTTTAATGAAAATGCGTCAAAAAGGTGTTCCTACTATTTTAGAGTTCTTAAGTGAACATGTTGAAGATGGAGATGTGATTGGTTTTGACGGACAAACGATGACTTATCAGTTTGTGAATCAATTAGAAGATGTATTAGATGTTGATTATGAAATTAAGTGTATTGATTTAGTGAAAGATTTTTGGAAAGATAGACCAGAAAGATCACATGAAAAAGCTTATATTTATGACAAACAATATCATGGTATGAGTGCTGGTGAGAAGATTGAAATTATCCAAGAATATATGAAAGAAAATGATTGTCAATCTCATATTATTACAACACTTGATGACATTGCTTGGACATTTAATCTAAGAGGTAATGACATTCCTTGTTCTCCTACAGCTTTGGCTTTTGCCCTCATTACATTGGATAAATCATTTCTATATTTACAACAAGGTACATATGATTTAGATTTAGTAAAAGCTTATCAACAGGAAAATATATTCATGAAAGACTATTTAGATATTTATCAAGATGCTGCTGATTTAAAAGGTAGAGTCCTCTTAAGTACAAACAATGTAAATTATGAACTAGTTAATCAAATCCAATGTGAAATTGTTGATGGTACAAATCCATCACAAGCTTTTAAATCTATTAAAAATGATGTAGAAATTAAAAATACCAAGAATGCTCATATTAAAGATGGTGTCGCTGTTACCAAATTCATGTACTGGTTAAAGAATAACTTTGAAAAGATCAATATGGATGAAATATCAGTATCTGATAAGTTATTATCTTTTAGATCACAACAGGATTTATTTATAGAACCAAGTTTTACTACTATTTGTGCCTATCAAGAAAATGCTGCTTTAATGCATTATCATGCTACAAAAGAAAATCATTCTGATATTCATGATGGATTATTATTGATTGATAGTGGTGGACAATACTTAGATGGTACAACGGATATTACAAGAACATTTGTTTTAGGGAAAGTGACTGATAAACAAAAATATCATTTCACAAAAGTATTACAAGGTTTCTTAGCACTTCAAAATGCCCATTTTCTCTATGGAGCAATAGGGTTAAGTCTAGATATTCTCGCACGATATCCAATCTGGGCTGATAATATTGATTATCAATGTGGTACTGGACATGGTGTTGGGCATTTCCTTAATGTTCATGAAGGGCCTCATGGTATTAGACCAGTAATAAGAAGTACTGAAAACACACCATTGGAAGCTGGTATGGTTGTAACCGATGAACCAGGTGTTTATTTAGAAGGTGAATATGGTATTCGTCATGAAAATGAGTTATTGGTTGTAGAAGGTGTAGAAAACGAATATGGTCAATTCATGCATTTTGAAACTCTAACATATGTACCTATTGATTTAGATGGTATTGATATAGATTTATTATCAAATCAGGAAAGAAAATGGTTGAATGAATATCATAAAGAAGTTTACAATAAGATTTCACCATATCTAACAAATGCAGAAAAAGATTGGTTAAAAGAATATACGAAAGAAATTTAAATGTTTTCTTATAATTGACATATTATTTCACATCTGTTAGAATAGCGACATAAGATAAATACAAATGCAAAGGAGTTTTCCTTGCTATGATGATGAATATGTGAATGCTATTTTTAGCATGCACACATATTGTTTAGGTCCATAGCACAGAAAACTTTTTTTATATATAAGAGTTGAAATAATGCTGTTTGCCAGAAAGGAAGGAAAACATATGTCACAAAAACAAATGAAAGCTTACAAGATTGTCATGCAAAATCAAAACTCTTATATGTGTATAAAGGTCAATAAACGAATTTACGTATTAAAATATCGTTGGTACTCTTCATCACAAAAGGTCATTGAAAAAATATCAAGAGATTTTGTCTTGAACGATAATCAAAAGGAATTTATCAAAAATTGTCATCATGAATTTTATGATGACATGAATAAACAAATTAATTATACCAAACTTTTCTCATGGATTGATTCACACATTTGAAAGTTTAAAAGTATGCGTCAAATAGCGAGGTGGGACATCCAATAAGGTATGGTATGCTATATGG
>JAJQDJ010000250.1 GCA_021202205.1 Erysipelotrichaceae bacterium | reverse complement strand
TTTAGACTCTTAGATTATACTATATTTACGCACACGGTGCAAATGAGGTTTTTTATTTTACTGATATCAATCAATATAGAGATGTAGAAAGCATTTATTATTATCAAATTCTTAAAAATCAAGGTACTAATGAAAATGACATTCACAAGATCTTACAAGCGAAATCTAGAGATAATGCCAGAAGTCCAATGCAATGGAGCAAGAATGGTGGCTTCAGTGAAAATACACCTTGGATGAAGATGAATACTAATCACACAACAATCAATGTAGAAGACAATCTCAATAATCCCAATTCTATTTTCTACTATTATCAAAGATTAATTCAACTTAGAAAAAAATACAAAATTATAAGCGAAGGTAGCTACATACCAATGGAAAAAAATCATTCTTATATTTAAGCTTATAAAAGACAATATCGTAGTGATGAACTCATAATTATCAATAACTTTTATAATGTTGATACATCTATAGAAATAGAACATATCAATGATTATAAAATACTTATATCTAATTACGAACATCATCAATTAGATTATCATTTGTCCATAAGACCTTATGAAACAATAGTATTATATAAAAGCGAGTAATCTCGCTTTTTATGTTGACATACATGTACGTACATGATATGATGTACGTACAAGATGGGATGACAAATGGGAAAATATCAAAGTGAAGCAAGTATACTACTACAAGCAATTGGTGGTAAAGAGAATATTCAAAGCGTGATGCATTGTGTGACACGAATGCGTTTTGTACTGAATGATACAGATATTGTAGATATAAAATCTATTGAAAATATGTCAATCACTAAAGGTGTAATGAATCAATCAGGTCAATTTCAAGTTATTATAGGTAATGATGTGGATCAATTTTATAAGGATTTTATAGAAGTCAGTGAGATAGAAGAAACTAATAACTCTAATACTCCAACTTCTCAACAAACACCTATACAAAAAATCATTAGTACTATTGGAGAAATATTTGCTCCACTTATTCCTATTATTATTTGTGGAGGTTTTGTATTAGGAATAAAGAATTGTTTGGATTCTGTAATATTTAGTGGTTATACACTCATTGAAACATATCCATTTCTTATTGGTATGGATACTTTATTAGAAATTATTTATCAGGCCATATTTCAATTGCTACCAATTGGTATAGTATGGTCAGTGACAAAGAAAATGGGGACAAATCAAATTTTAGGAATTGTTTTAGGCATTATCCTGGTATATCCATCATTGTTTTCAGCAACAAGTTTAAACTTTTCTTCTTTTCAAATAAGCCTTGCCAATTACCAGGCTCATATTATGCCTGCTTTACTTGCAGGATTCACGCTTGTCGGCTTAGATAAACTATCCACTAAAATAACACCTTCATTCATCCAAATTATTATTGGCCCCTTTTTCTCATTAATTTTATCAACATTGTTTACATATACTTTTTTAGGCCCTCTAGGAATAACAATTGATAATGTTATGTCTTCTATTGTTTGGGATTGTTTAACTTGTCCATTTAATTTTATATTTGGATTATTGTTTGGTGGTTTATACTTTTTAATTGTATTACGCGGCTTCCATCATTTAACTTTAATCATTGATTTACAACTAATAACTGCTTATGGTGGAACCCTATTATGGCCAATGATAGCTCTAGCTAATATAGCCCAAGGTTCTGCTACACTAGCTATAACATATCTACAAAGAAAAGATGAAAAATTAAGAAAAGAAAACCTCGATGCTTGTATATCATGTTACCTTGGAGTCAGTGAACCAGCACTATTTGGTGTGAATTTAAAATATAAATTTCCGTTTGTATGTGGCATGACTGGTTCAGCAATCGCAGGTGTTATTTCTATCAGAGCTGGTACAATTGCAGCAACTATTGGTATTGGAGGTATTCCTGGCATTTTATCAATTCTACCTCAACATATGTTTACCTTTTTCTTATCAATGATTGCTGCAATTGTTATACCAATTGTATTAACATATATATTAGGTTATAAACAATTTCATGAATTATCCTTTATTGCCCCTATGAAAGGTAAAATCATTCCTTTATCTGATGTTGATGATCAAGTATTTTCTACTAAAATGATGGGTGATGGTTTTGCGATAGAACTTGATGATAATAAAGTCGTTGCTCCTTTTGATGGTGAAGTTATTATGACTTTTCCCACAAAACATGCTTATGGGCTTAGAAGAAGTGATGGTTTAGAAATATTGATTCATATTGGTATGGATACCGTTCAGTTAAATGGTGAAGGTTTTAACTGCTTAGTAAAAACTGGTGATTTAGTCAAAAAGGGACAAGTGATATGCGAAATTGATAATGATTATATTAAAAGACATGGAAAATCGCTTGTATCTCCTGTTGTGATTACATCTAAACATCAATTTAGACTGTTAGAAGATAAAGAAAATATTTTGGAGGTTATACAATGAATTTTAAAGATAAAATTGTATATGAAATATATCCTAAATCATTTAAAGATAGTAATAATGATGGGATTGGTGATTTAAAAGGAATTACAAGTAAACTAGATTACTTAAAATTATTAGGTATTAATTATATTTGGATAACACCATTCTTTGTGTCACCACAAAATGATAATGGCTATGATGTGGCTGATTATTATCATATTGATCCAATATATGGCACAATGGATGATTTAGATGAATTAATTAAAGAATCTGATAATAGAAATATTGGTTTGATGTTTGATATGGTTTTTAATCATACATCCACATCACATTCTTGGTTTCAAAGAGCCTTAAAAGGTGAACAAAAGTATAAAGATTATTATTTTTTTAGAAAAGAACCAACAAATTGGCAATCTAAATTTGGAGGATCCGCATGGGAATATGTAGAAGAATTAAATGAATATTATTTACATTTGTTTGATAAAACACAAGCTGATCTTAATTGGGAAAATCCTAATGTAAGAGCAGAATTGATTAAGATATTGAATTTTTGGATTGATAAAGGGATTAAAGGATTTCGTTTTGATGTGATTAACTTGATAAGTAAAGATGCTTTTGAAGATGATGACATAGGTGTTGGCAAAAGGTTCTATACTGATGGCAGAAAAATAAATCAATATCTTCGTGGAATCAACCAACAATCCTTTGAAAAATATGATGATATTATCACTGTAGGTGAAATGTCATCTACTACAATTGAAAATTGTAACATTTATACCAATCCCGATAATCATGAATTAAATATGACCTTTAATTTTCACCATTTAAAAGTAGATTACCAAAACAAAGAAAAATGGACGACTATGCCTTTTGATTTCCGTGAATTAAAAGATATCTTTAATAAATGGCAATTAGGTATGAATGATGGTTGGAATGCTTTATTTTGGAATTGTCATGATCAGCCTAGAAGTATATCACGTTTTGGTAATGTTACAAAATATCATGATGAATCTGCTAAAATGTTAGCGACTGCTATGCATATGCAAAGAGGAACCCCTTATATTTATCAAGGTGAAGAAATAGGTATGACGAATAATTATTTTACTGATATTAAACAATATAGAGATGTTGAAAGTATTAATTATTATCATATATTAAAAAATCAAGGTATGAGTGAAAATAAAATCCATGAAATACTACAAGCTAAATCAAGAGATAATGCCAGAAGTCCTATGCAATGGAATAAAAATGGTGGATTTAGCGATAATACACCTTGGATACAAATGAATTCTAATTGTAAAAATATCAATGTAGAAAATAATCTTAACAATCCAACTCTATCTTCTATTATTATCAAAAACTTGTAAAACTTAGAAAGCAATACAAAGTCATTAGTGAAGGTAGTTATATACCCTTGAAAGAAGATCATCCTTATATTTATGCCTATAAAAGACAATATGATAATGAAGAATTGATTGTTATTAATAACTTTTACGATGTAAATACCTCTATAGATATAGATATTCAAGATTATAAAATACTCATATCCAATTATGAACATCATACATTAGACAATCATCTACAAATGAGACCTTTTGAATCCATTGTGTTATATAAATGATAGAAAATCTCTAAAATTCCTTACTAATTTCTTGAAATAGTACAAACCTAATGTTATAATTCATTTGAAGATTAAGAAGACAATATTGTCACAAACAGAAAAGGTATGAATCGCTACTTCATACCTTTTCCTAATTTTTATAGTGATTTATCACTTTTTCGGTTGAACATTGTCAAAAAATTGTCTATCCAACCACTTACAAATATAATAAGCTATTACACCTGCCATGACAGACAATAGAAGATTAAGAAACAACATCATCACTCCTTTTAAGAAGGATATCAACAATGACAAATGTATTATAACATACATCGACAAATAAAAACCATATGAATCTATTGTATTATATAAACATTCCTAATAAGGAATGTTTTGTTTTTTATGATAAAACATGTTAAAATTTGAATACAGAAAGGAAATGACTTATGAGTTATATAACAACATTCACTGGAAAACATTTTGATCCCATCAATCCTATTGATGATAAAATTGATATCATTGATATCGCTCATGCCTTATCAATGCTTTGTAGAGGTAATGGACATTTAATATATTTTTATTCAGTAGCCCAACATTCAATTAATTGCGCAAAAGAAGCGATTGCATTAGATTATGGTGATCGTGTTGCCTTAGGATGTTTATTGCATAACGCGAGTGAGGCTTATTTGTCCGATGTAACAAGACCTGTTAAAG
Organism: Erysipelotrichaceae bacterium; assembly: GCA_021202205.1. GTDB lineage: Bacteria > Bacillota_I > Bacilli_A > Erysipelotrichales > Coprobacillaceae > JAJQDJ01. The sequence continues at coordinate 6,531 of JAJQDJ010000250.1, read as the reverse complement.
AGAAGTTAGATTATTATCTAGAAGTAGAAGAACATTTACAAGATATGGTATGGAATCATTTTATTCCTGGTAATCCTTTAACAAAAGAAGAAAAAGAAAAGATATTTGAAATTGATGATAAGATGTTATTATTTGAATTTCATGAATTGATGTGTGAAGATTTAAGCGAAGAAATTCCACTCATGTATGCAAAAATAGATTGTAGTTATGGTGATATGTATACCATAGAAAAAGAAATGATAACATTAGTGAATTTATTACAAGAAGGCATTAAAGAAGAAATTTGGTAAGAGGTAGATTATGATAGAGATTCATCAATTAGAACAATTAATATGTATTGCTGATAGTGGGAACATCTCTAAAGCGGCTGAAAAACTCCATATCTCTCAACCTGCCCTGTCTCGTTCCATGCAACGTTTAGAAGATGATTTAGAAGTACAAATATTTGATCACTATGTTAATAAAGTAGTTTTAAATGAAAATGGTGGACTAGTCGTCAAACGTGCAAAAGAAATACTTTCATTCGTTGATTCTATGATTAGTGAAGTTCAGGATTTCAACAAACGAAACCAAGTCATTTCTGTTGCTTCGTGTACTCCAGCTCCAATTTGGGATTTGGATCCACTTATTAAAGAAATCTATCCTAACATCAATATAACATCTAAAATACTTGATAAAGATGAATTAGTCGATGCACTTAAAAGCAAAGAATATACTATGGTTGTTACACCTTTTGAAGTGAACGATAAAGACATTATTTGTGTTCCTTATATCGAAGAAGATCTTTGTTTATCATTACCATCAACCCATCATTTAGCCAATAAAGAAGAATTATCATTTCATGATATGGATGGAGAAACAATGCTTTTATATAGTAACATAGGTTTTTGGTATGACATGCATATCAAAGACATGCCAAACACAAAGTTCTTATTTCAGGATGATCGTAATACCTTTATAGAAGTCGTTAAAGCATCATCTTTACCTTCATTTACATCTAATCTTTCGATTAAACGTGAAGGCGTAATGAAAAATAGAATCATTATACCTTTTAGTGATGATAATGCTCATGTAACATTCTTTGTTAATATTTTAAAAGAAGATAAACAACGTTATCAAGGTTTGATCAATAAAATAGAAAATTATTATGATTATTAAAAACCAGTTTCAAACTGGTTTTATTTTTTGGTCGAAATATTACTTAATAAGAATTCTGACAATTGATCAAATGTTTCAATATTTAGCATTTTCGCAAATGCGTCATTATCCATTAAAAGATAAATAATAGCTGAATATATAGTCTGAAAAGACTCGATATCTTTTTTATTAATTGATACAAGCATTACAAGATAAACATATTTATCTTCACCCCAAGGAATAGGTTTATCATTAATTAGAAAAGTAATACATGTTTTAACACTTCCAAATTCTATAGCATGAGGTATCGCAAATTTATTAAAAAATGAAGTTGTTGTAATCTTTTCACGTTCGAATACACTATATACAAAATCTGTATCGGCATTACCATATTTAAGCATCTGACTGCATAAGAAAAGAATTGCATCCTTCTTTTTATCAAAATTAACATTTCTAAAGAATAATTTTTCATTAATATATTTAGCTAACTCTTTTTTTAATTGTTCTTTTTCTCTACGATCTTTTAATAATTGAATCTTTAATGTTAATTTATCAACATCTTGTGGTAACAATAAAGGACTAACAACTATACAATCTGTATTTTCATAATCATTGATTGTAGAAATAAGAAAATCATATTGATAATTCTTAGTTTCTTTTAATGAAGATACAAATCCTATTAACTGTACACTATCGGAAAAATGTAACATGAATTGGTGATAAAAATGTTTCCTTAAATCATTATAATCAGGACAGATACATAATGCTTTTAAGAATGTTGTTGGTTGAACATCTGATTGAATCATTAATCCCAAATATATAGCTAAAAGTCCTATTTCGTTATCCTGAACAGTAATGTCAAAAGTCTCTTTCAATTTATAGGTAAAATAAACAGCTAATTCATAGATAAACGGATGACTATATTGGAGATTCTTATTGAAATCATTTTGAAAATAGAATGATGATTGACTTCTAAATAATAATCTATGAATATGTAAAGCAAACTGATTTAAAGACATTTGATAATCGATATCTAATGCAAAATGATTCATTGTATCATCTAATATTTCTTTAATCTTATAAACGAAACTATAATCATTATATAAAATCCTGTCCTCGACATCTTCATCATCCATTTTTATAGAACCAATGCATAAGACTTCTATATATTCAACATCCGTTTTACTAAATTGAATATGAAAGTGTTCTTCTAACGATTTCTCCAATTGTGCTGATAACTGATAAATAGGATGATGAGCATCAATTGTATAACGAAATGGTAATGGTTCAATATCTTCACCAGACAAAGTTCGTTGTAAAGAAATACATATATTAACAAGTAAATTCTGATAATGAATATCATCTACAGTGATTTCATATTTATTAAGTATCTTATCGACTATTTCTTTTACTTCATCAGCATCAAAAGATTCAAAATAAATTTGAAATGATTGTAGATCATTTAAGGAATGACTAGCCTCTTGATGAATAAGATGTGCTAATAAATTACGTTTATTATATTCACTACCTTCCAAAGTAAAGATATCTTTTTGACGTGAAATTTTTAGTTGATATTTATCTAATAAGGGCTTCATATTATTGATACATCTTACAACACTTGATTCACTCATATAACAATCTATAGATAAATCTAAAAGATGACTTTGAGGATGCTCAAATAAATATTTTAAAACAATATTCATTGATTTGGTTTGCTCAGATATTTTAATATCATTGAGTAATATATGCGCATTATCTGTTAATAATGTTAAAGAATAGCCATTATTGGATGATGATATATGAAAATCTTCAGTATTGGCATTAATTGATGATATATCATTACGTAAAGTACGCGTACTAATATCCAATATTTTAGATAGTGTTTGACCTTTCATTGAGCCGTTGCTTTTTTGTAGTAAACGAATAATCAAAAACTGTCGGGATGTCATTTCTAACATAGCTATCAACTCCTTTTCATCATATTATAACCACTTTCATAGTTTTTGCAATTCATTCATTGCCACACAGGTGGCAAAAGTTGATTTCACACAAAACCTCAAAAATAATAAAATATTAGCGAAAGGAGGAATTATATGAATCAATATTATCCACATTTATTTCAACCTTTACAGGTTAATCAAATGATGCTCAAAAATAGAATCATTGCATCAACGATGGGAATACCGAAGAGTCATGAACTATTATCAAGTATTCATTACGGGAACGTGAGTATTATAGATAGATCTATGGGTGGTGCCGCTATGAATTTTGTTTCCATTGAATCAGCTGCAGATGACGATGGAACATTTCCAAGGCATGATCGTGATGGTATTAGAGAATCTTTATCAGTTGCTAGACAATATGGGGCTAAAACAGGAACATGGTGTGTCCCAAGATTAAAAAAAGATGCTGCTGCAGATATTAGAGCACATTATGATGGCAAGCAAGTGATTGCTCCTTCACCTTATTTAACCAGAAGTGGTCAAAGAGCAATCGAACTGACTAAAAAAGATATCAAAGGTATCATGAAGCAAGCTAAAAATGATGCCACAGCTATTAAAAATTTTGGTTTTGATTTTATTTATCTTTATATTGGTTATGAAGAACTGACAACTCAATTCTTATCACCTGTATTCAATAAACGTACTGATGAATATGGAGGATCGTTAGAAAATCGTATGCGTTTTACCATCGAATATGTTACAGCTATTAGGGAAGCTGTTGGTACGGATTATCCAATAGTTATATTATTAGCTGCTAGTGATTATCTTAAAGGATCTTATAGTTTTGATGATATGATGACATTATTATCAAAAATTGAAGATAAGGTTGATTTAATTAACGTTTCTTGTGGTATGGATATGATACCTGGATATTTCCCTGAAGATGGTATTATTGATCCTAGTTTAGGTTTAGAAGCATGGTATAGTGTGAACGGGAAACACTGTCAAACTTTGTTTGAACCTCATATGACTAATGCAAAATGGGCCAAAGAAGTTAAAAAAAGATTTCCTCATAAGCTAGTCAGTGTAATAGGTTCTATTATGACGCCAGAAGAAGCTGAACAATTATTAGTAGATGGTCTAGATGCAGTAACTATTGGTAGACCATTAGTTGCTGATCCGTTTATGCCAAGAAAAGCTTTAGAGGGAAAAAGAGAAGACATTGTTCCTTGTATTCGTTGTATGCATTGTTATCATAGTGCTACAGAACATACAAATGTCCAGTGTTCTGTTAATCCAAGATATCGTCGTGAACTAAGAGTTCCTTTAGTACCAGAAAAAACAAACAATCCTAAAAAAGTAGTTATTATTGGCGGAGGACCCGCCGGATGCAAGGCAGCTTTAACAGCTTATGATAAAGGGCACAAAGTAATTCTTATTGAAAAAGAAGATAAACTTGGGGGACAATTAAATTATGCTATGTATGAACAACATAAACAAGATCTCTATGCTTATCGAAATTATTTAGATAATCAAGTTCATAAACGAGATATTCAACTAATGATGAATACACTGGCAACACCAGAACTCATTGAATCTTTACAAGCGGATGTCGTATTAGTAGCTATAGGTGCCAATCCAATACATTTAAAGATGCCTGGTATTGAAAATGATTATGTTTATTATTTCGATGAAATCTATCCAAAATTAGATACTCTAAAAGATAATATATGTGTCATTGGTGGAGGTCAAGTCGGTATAGAACTTGCAGTAGAGTTGCTTGAAAGAGGGAAAAAAATCACAGTGATCGAAGCGGGAAAGGATATCGCATCTCAGGGAAATATTTTATATAGAGCAGGTTTAAGAAGATTGTTGAATCAATTTAAAAATCAAATAACAATCTTAACTGAAACAAAATGTTTAGGTTTTACATCTGAAGGTGTAAACGTAGAAAACAATCATAAAGAAAAAATCATTCCGTGTGATGAAGCTATAATTGCAGTAGGAATGAAACCAGCTAAACAGGAAGCTTTTTCATTCTATAGTATTGCAGATGAAACGATGATGTTTGGTGATTGTGATAAATTAGGACAAGTTGTGGGCGCAACAAATGATGCTTATTTTATAGCATCAAATATTTAAGGAGGAGACTATGAACAAATTTACGGATACGCTAGTGAATATTGGAAATAAACTAGCTTCACAAAGACATTTACAATCTATTAGTGCTGGGCTAATGGCCATTATGCCATTAACCATCTTCGGCAGTATCTTTCAATTAATATCAGCTTTACCTGATATATTCCCTTTTATTCCAGCTTTTAGCGAAGAAGTATCAAATGCAATTTTATTCCCTTATAATGTTGCTTTTGGATTATTTGGAGTCATCGCAGTTGTTGCAATTACATATTATCATGCAGGAAAATATGATTTAAACAAGCTACAAGCTGCTATTATTTCTTTAGTAGCATTTATCGTTCTAGCTGCTCCTATCGAAGACAGTACAATGGATGCCACTTATTTAGGATCACAAGGTATTTTCTTAGCAATTTTTGTAGCATTGATTAGTGTAGAAATTATTAGATTCTTTGATATTCATAATATTAAAATAAAATTACCTGATTCAATTCCTCCATATGTAGCTGCCTCATTTGACGCTATTATTCCTATGTGCGTGATTGTTGGTGGTTTCTATGGTTTATCTCTAATTTGTCAACAATGTACAGATATGCTTTTACCTGCATGGATTATAAGCATATTATCACCAGCAATTGAAGGTTCTGAATCATTATGGTTCTGTATGTTAATGGCATTTATTATTGCTTTCTTACAATTCTTAGGTGTTCATGGATTTAATGCTGTATCTGGTGTCATCCTTCCTTTATTAATTGCTAATACAGCTGAAAATGCAGCTGCCTATGCCGCTGGTGAAACAGCCATAAAAATCTTTACATTACCAATGTTTCAAATGTCAGGTGTTTTCTGTTACGTTGTCCCATTATTATTCTTAGTATGTTGTAAGAGTGAACGGTTAAAATCCATGGGTAAGATATCAATTGTTCCAGCTGTGTTTGGTATTGCTGAACCAATTCAATATGGCGCTCCAATTATGTACAACCCTATATTAGGTATTCCTTGGATTGCATTCTATACAATTAACATGGGATTAGTTTGGTGTTGTATGAACTTTGGTTTGGTCAATAAAGCTGTCATTGCTGCTAGTTCAAACATTCCAATGCCTATTTTCCAATACTTATGTACATTAGATTTTAGAGCTGTTATTATGTTTGTTGTGATGTTTGCTATTTCTGTTGTTATATGGTATCCATTTATCAAAGCATATGATAAACAATGCTTAAAAGAAGAAAATAATGCTGAATAAAAAAAGTCGGTTGATAATAAAGTGTACCCCTTGTCAAGGACAATTAAATAAAAAAGAGTATTTTAATAG
>JAJQDJ010000148.1 GCA_021202205.1 Erysipelotrichaceae bacterium | reverse complement strand
GGCTGCCCTCCAAATCAGGCCTCCCTTAATTCCAGTTTCATTTTACAATACGGGAAAATAATTCTATCCTAATATTTTAAAATTAATTCTTTACAGAAATTTTATAAGTGGTATACTAGATCTATGCACCGTTGGTGAAGTGGTGAACACACTAGGTTCTCATCCTAGCATTCAGGGGTTCGAACCCCCTACGGTGTACGAAAAAAGCATTAGCTTAGCTAATGCTTTTTATATAAATGCTTTAAGTTCTTCACTATAATGCTTATTTAATGATTCAAATTTTGACATATAATCTTCAACCTGAGAAGACATGTCATTTTTATTTTCTGAATGTATGATATTCATCATAGCCTGATTGCAACCTTCTATAAGCATCTTGGCGATTTTTGCATCATCTGCCATGATGCTTTTCAATTCAACCATACCTTCTAACATGAGTTTTTGCTTGGTTGTATCTTTTGCATCAGGATAAGCATGAATAATATCATTCTTTAATTCTCCATAGCTTTTCCTTTGATGCATAACAAGGTTTCGTAATTCCTCATTTTCAATTTTATCTAACAAACGATCAATTGAAACCATACCCATATTTAAACCATTTAATAATTCTTCAATTGTATTTTTTTGATTCAATTTTTATCACCCATATATAGTTTAACCATTCAATCGTTATTTATACTTTTTAAATATTGATATTTTATCCATCCTACATGATTATGATATATTACATATGCATATTCATCATAGACACCTATTAATTTTACAGTCTCATCCTTTTTTATAGATAACATATGATCCGTATAATCATCTAAACAATATATATTATTATTTCTCATATATAAGAATTCATTTTTTATCCATAATTTTTGATTTGTTTCTTTTTGATAACAGAAACTAAATTGATTGTCTTTTTGAAGTATAGATACTTCAAAGTATGGATAGGATATCTTATGATTTTCTTGATGTTGAGATATAATATCTTGTGTTATTTGATATATTGGCAATGGTTGAACATATTCTTGTTGATAAGTTATTTTATTGTTTTTGTTTTCAATAATAAGAGCATTGAGTTGTGACAAACATTTGACACCTGTACCACCATCAATACATATGATTTTATTGTCTAAATCCAAAATAATAGAATTATCAATCGTTTGTTTATAATTAGAAGTTGGTATATGACCTACAATCACTATTTCATCTAAAATATGACCTTTATGATAAAAATCCTGCATTTCTAATAAAGATGATAGTGAACTGTTTTGATAATCTAGACGTTTTTCAATGCCAGCATGAGCAAACAAAAACTGATTGAATTTTAAAGTAGCAGGTAGTTGGTTAATATAGGTAATTTCATCTTTTAGATAGGTATAAATTTGTTTTTGATTACCTAGCAAAGTATCAGGATGCCTATCTAATTCTAAACGATGATACACATTTCTAATCGCTCCATTAGATGATATGCGTTTAAGATAAATAGGAATTTGACTAGCAAGTTCAGGTAATGAAAGCATAGCTGATAAAGCCCATTCACAATTACCTAACAATACAAACGTACGAGGATTTTAATCAAGTTTTTGAACATAATGAATCGTATCAATAACTTGATCGCCTTTTTTAACAAAGTCACCCAGAATAACCAAATAATCATCATACTTATACTGTACTTTCTTGAGCAATGCCTTAAAACGATCTAAATGGCCATGAATATCGCTAATAACAATCAAACGATAATCTTGGTGGTTTTGGATATTTAAATGTCCAGGATTTAATGTAACAGGCAACATAAACTCACTTTCTTGAAATAAGTATACTAAAAAAACTAGAGAATATCTAGTTTTTGTTAGCATAATAAGCACGTACAAGAAGTTGTGTCTTTTTAATATGTTTTTGCATGATATCATATGCCAAAGAAGCATCACGAGCTTCTATAGCATTTAAGATTGCACGATGTTCTTCTAATGAGGATGTCGTACGATCATATTGAGATACTGAATGACGAGTTGTGATGGAAACATAAAAATGTATGTCTTTAAGCAAGCTTTCAAAATATTGAGATTGAGTGGCTTGATAGATAGTTTCGTGATAAAGAATATTAAGATCATCAATTTTACTTTGATTCTTTTTCATGGAATAGAATTCCATAAGTTCAAAGACTTCTTTGATTTTAGCATAGTGTTCTTCATCCATGCGTTCAATTGCTAAGCGAATAGCCAAACCTTCTAATGCAATACGAACTTCAAACATATCATCAATATCTCTAGGAGAAAAACCTTTGACATAAACACCTTTATTAGGAATACTTTCAACCAATCCTTCTAATTCAAGTTGTTTTAAAGCTTCACGAATAGGTGTACGACTGATTTTAAGTTCATTTGCTAGAGCTAATTCATTCAGTTTTTGTCCTTTTTCATATTCTTCATTTAATATACGTTCTCTTAATAATTCAAATATTTTACTGCTTAATGAACCATGAGCTGTATGCTCAAATAAACTATGAGATGGCATGCTATTCACCTATAATCTATCTATAATAGCTTGAGTAAATTCAGTAGTAGAAGATGTTCCACCAATATCAGGCGTAACATACTGACCTTCTTCTACAACCTGAGACAAAGCATCACGTAAATGATTAGCATTATCCAATTGACCAAGATCTTCTAACATTAATGCAAAAGCTAATAATAAGGCGCTTGGATTAGCTATGTTTTTCCCTGCAATATCTGGAGCACTACCATGAACAGCTTCATAAATACGATAATCATCACCAATATTACCACTAGGAGCAAAGCCAAGTCCGCCAACCAATCCTGCACATAAATCAGAAACAATATCTCCATATAAGTTTGGCGCTACCAAAACATCAAATGTTTCTGGTCTAATAACCAATTGCATACACATATTATCTACTATCACTTCTTGTGCTTCAATATGAGGATAGTCCTTTGATACTGTTCTAAATGCATCTAAAAATAAACCATCTGTGAATTTCATAATATTAGCTTTATGAATACAAGTCACTTTATGACGTTTGTTATTTTGAGCATATTCAAAGGCATAACGACAAATTTTTTCACTCGCTTCTCGAGTAATGAGTTTAATACCATTAGCCATATTATCATTGATCATATATTCAATCCCTTTATACAAATCTTCCGTATTTTCACGAATCATGACCAAATCGATATTGTCGTATTTAGAATCGATGCCTTTAAATGAACGAATAGGACGGACATTGGCATAAGTTGCGAATTTTTGACGTAACGCAACATTAACACTTCTAAAGCCCGTACCAATAGGCGTAGCCGTAGGACCTTTTAACGCCCATTTGTATTGAGTAATAGCATCAACCAATCCTGGTTCAAAAACTTCCTTTGTTTTGGCAGCATATTCTGCTCCTGCCTGATATGTGATCCACTCAATATCTAAATTCATTGCTTGAGTAATATCTTCAACGCTTTTAGCGATTTCTGGACCAATACCATCACCTGGTATTAAAACAGCTTTCATTAGAATTTTCCTCCTTTAATAGCATTTAGTAAGCCACCTTCTAAGATCATGACTTTTTCTCTTGGGGCCAATTGTAGTGTTACAGTAATTGTTTCATGCGTTGTTATGTTTTTCACTATAATGTCATGTTTATCATTTTCAACAACATTTTTAATATCACATAATTCATATTCATCCTGATCATTAAAGAAGTCATAATCTTGAGGATTGATGATTAATGGTAATATACCATTATTGATTAAGTTCGAACGATGAATACGTGCAAAAGATATTGCAAAGATAGCTTTAATCTTTAAATAATTAGGTACTAAAGCCGCATGTTCTCTAGATGATCCTTGTCCATAGTTATCACCACCAACAATAAATCCACCATTATTTTCTATTGCACGATTATAAAATTCACTATCGACTTTAGAAAAAGAAAATTTTGCTAGATGTGGAACATTTGAACGATATGGTAATAATTTAGAATCTGATGGAACAATATGATCTGTCGAAATATTATCACCAACTTTTAAAACAACTTTACCCTTGATTTCATTTAATTGATCACCACGAGGAACTGGTTTGATATTTGGTCCCATATAAACTTCTGTAGTAGGATCATATTGATCAATAAAGAAATTGGTATTTTTAATAAATGGTGTATCTGGTACTTCATTTAAAGTCATATCTTTATCAAAATCACATGATAAATATCCTTTAATAGCTGACAAGGCAGCGACTTCAGATGATACCAAATAAACATTGGCATCATTTGTTCCTGATCGACCTTTAAAATTACGGTTGATAGTTCGAAGTGATACACCTTTAGATAATGGTGCCTGTCCCATACCAATACATGGACCACATCCACATTCCAATATTCTTGCTCCAGCATGAATCATATCCGCTAAAGCTCCATTTTGTGATAACATAGCCAAAATACTAGATGAACCTGGTGCAATAACCAATGATACATGATCAGATACTTTTTGACCTTTAAGTATTTGAGCAGCATGCATCATATCTGCAAAAGATGAATTTGTACATGAGCCAATTACCACTTGATTAATTTTCATACCTTCTAGTTCTTGAACATCTACAACAGCATCAGGACTATGAGGTTTAGCAACCATTGGAACCAATGTCGATAAATCAATATCCAATCTTTCATCATATTGAGCATCAGCATCTGCATTCATTTCAACATAATCATCTGCTCTACCTTGTTGCTTTAAATAAGCTAAAGTATTTTCATCAGTTGGGAATATAGAAGTTGTGGCTCCTAATTCAGCACCCATATTACAAATCGTTGCACGTTCAGTTAAAGACAATGTTTGAATACCTTCACCAGTATATTCAACAATCTTGTTGACACCACCTTTAACACTTAATTCCTGTAAAACTTTTAAAATAATATCTTTAGCACTCACCCAAGGTGCTCTTTTGCCTGTTAGATTGACTTGAATAACACTTGGACATTGTAAATAATACTTACCTGTAGCCATCGCTACAGCTACGTCTAATCCACCTGCTCCAATAGCAATCATCCCCATTGCACCACAAGTAGGTGTATGCGAATCACTCCCTACTAATGTTTTTCCTGGTTTAGAAAAATTTTCTAATTGTAATTGATGACAAACTCCATTACCAGGGCGTGAAAAAACAATACCATGTTTTTTTGCAACACTTCTTATAAATTCATGATCATCCATGTTTTCGAAACCTGTTTGAAGCATATTATGATCAATATAAGCCACTGCTTTTTCAACTTGAACATGATCAATATCCATAGCCTCCAATTGTAAATAAGCCATCGTTCCAGTTGAGTCCTGTGTTAATGTTTGATCAATTTGTAAACATATTTGTTCTCCTGGAACAAGATTCCCCTCTTTTAAATGTGTACTTAAAACTTTATAAGCTAAATTCATACATATATCACCCTTTCGTTTAATTGTATACAATTATACAATATTATATTTATGCATTCAATAGATATTTTAAAAAAGTGCTTAGCACTTTTCGTATGTAGGCATGTTTAGAAGTTTCCAGCTTAAATCTATAATATTCGAAGATGGCAATGAGTTTTCAATAATGATATTTCCTGGATGATTATTATTTAATAAATTTGATGCTTCTAATCTTCTTTTCAATTCCATAGCTGTTCCATAACTACCATCTATGATATGTATGTCATCATTGTTGAGATATTTCTTTAAATATGGATAAAGGAAAGGATAATGCGTGCATCCTAAAACAATTGTTTCAGTGTTATCAGTAATATAGGGTTGAAGGTGCTCATCAAAATATGCTTCCAATTGGCTTCCTGATAATATACCTTCTTCTACAAATTCCATTAAATGTTCACAACCTAATGGAACGATTTCTGCTTGATCATTATACTGCGCTAAAAGATGATGAAATTTATCTTGCTTAATTGTCATAGGTGTTGCCATAACAATAATACGCCCTCCCTGGTTTGTCACCACAGCAGGTTTGATAGCAGGCTCTATTCCTACAATAGGCATATCAGGATACAAATTTCTTAAATCATTAATAGCTGCACTTGTGGCTGTATTACAGGCTACAACAAGGGCTTTGATACCTTTTGATAAAAGGTAATCAACTACGTTAAAAGTTAGTTGTTTAATTTCATCAACACTCTTAGTACCATATGGAGCATGCAATGAATCACCATAGTAAATGAAATCTTCATTGGGTAATAATTCAATCGTACTTTTTAATACACTAATACCCCCTATTCCTGAGTCCATAAAACCTACAGGTAATTGCCTTTTATCCATCATATCGCCACCTATTCCTCAAATATTATAACGTTTATATGAAATAATAACAATGTTTTTCTTTCTCAAAGTTGTGAGCTATGTTAAAATAACTATGGTGATGTAAATGATATTAGCTTGTTCATCCTTGTGTAAATCTTTTCAAGGAGAATTATTACTAGACAATATAACTTTTAAAATAGAAGATCATGATAAATTGGCGATTATAGGTGAGAATGGAGCAGGTAAATCTACACTGCTAAGAATATTATGTAATGAAGAAAGTTATGATTCGGGTGATATTCATAAGCCCAATGATATAACCATTGGCTATTTATCACAGCATAATACGATTGACTATGATATGACTATTTATGAAGCATTATTAGATGTTTTTAAACCTTTATTAAAAAAACAGGAACGTATGCGTGAATTAGAAGCGCAAATGGCGATTCAAAGCAATTTAGAAAGCATTATGAAAGAATATGATAGATTATCTAATGAATTTGAATATGCGAATGGATATAGTTATGAGAGTCAATTAAAGGGTGTTTTAAAAGGTTTGGGATTTAATGAAGATGAGTGGAATTATAAAATTGGTATTTTATCAGGTGGACAAAAAACCAGAGTTGCTTTAGGCAGGTTATTATTATTACAGCCTGATTTATTGTTACTGGATGAACCTACCAATCATTTAGATGTCAATTCTATTGAATGGTTAGAAAACTATTTGAAGAATTATAAAAGTGCGATGATTGTTGTATCCCATGATAGATATTTTATTGATCAAGTATCGAATGCAATTATGGAAATAGAAAATGGGAAATCGACCTTATATAAATGCTCTTACGACCAATATGCAATCATTAAAAAACATAATAGAGATGTTGATCTCAAACACTTCTATGATAATCAAAAAGAAATCAAACGTATGCAGGAAAGCATCGATCGATTAAAATCCTACAATAGAGAAAAACAAATCAAAAGAGCAGAAAGCAAAGAAAAAGCATTAGAACGTATGGAAAAAGTAGATAGGCCTGAAAGTTTACCACAAAGTATACGCATTCAATTTAATAGTGAAGTTGAATCAGGTTATGATGTTTTAACAGTTAAGAATCTAGCTATGACTTTTGATTCACTCTTGTTTGAAAATATATCTTTTGAAGTCAAGAAACAAGAAAGAGTAGCATTAATAGGTCCTAATGGAATTGGTAAAACAACATTATTTCATATGATTTTACAAGATTATATACCTACAAGTGGTAAGATAAAGATTGGTAGTAAAGTATTGATTGGTTATTATGACCAGGAACATGAATCATTATCTTATTATAAAACCATCTTTCAGGAGATTAGTGATACTTATCCTAATATGACCAATACAGAAATTAGAAATGCATGTGCTTCTTTTCAATTTAAGGGTGATGATGTTTTTAAGATTATTAATATGTTATCTGGTGGTGAAAGAGGCAGAGTTGTTTTGTTGAAGTTATTACTATCTAAATGTAACTTTTTAATATTAGATGAACCTACCAATCACTTGGATATTGAATCTAAAGAAGTCTTAGAAGATGCTTTATTGAGTTTTAATGGAACCATCTTATTTATTAGCCATGATCGTTATTTTATCAATAAATTAGCAACCAAGGTTGTTGAAATGACTGACCATAGCGCTTATACATACACTGGTAACTATACAACCTATATGGAAAGAAAAGATAATCAAACAATCAAAAAAGAAACCAATACAGCTTATCTAGAAAAAAAAGAACAAGCATCAAATATAAGAAAACATAAAAATAAAATAAAAAAAATAGAAAATGAAATTTCAAAACTAGAAAGTCAAATCAACGATGCTAATGATTTGCTTATGAGTGATGAAGTCGTTAATGATTATCAAAAATATAATGAAGTATCATTAGAAATTGATGCATTCAATAAACAAATAGAAAAATTATTAGAAGAGTGGGAAGAATTAAGTAGTTAATCTCACTAAGAATCTTTATGATAAAGATTCTTTGATTTTCATATTTTGAATGTAACCGCTTTTATGTGATAATTAGTTGTTATATTGATAATTTATTATTGACAGATAAAATAATTCTCTTTATAATGCACGTATACACATTAGGGTGTGTATAAAGGAGGAAATTTAATATGGAAGAAGCAATTACACAAATCTTTAGTATTTGGTATTTGATTGGTGCTGCATTGGTTTTCTTTATGCAGGCTGGCTTTGCAATGGTAGAAGCTGGTTTTACCAGAGCTAAGAATGCAGGAAATATCATTATGAAGAATTTAATGGATTTCTGTTTAGGAACCGTTGCTTTTCTACTTTTTGGTTATGCATTTTTATGTGGAACAGATACAGGAATGGGTATTATTGGCTGGCTAGGCTGGAGCAATAGTCCATTGTTTGATTTCGCAGGTACTGATTGGTCTAGTTTTGTATTCAACTTAGTATTCTGTGCCACAACGGCAACAATTGTATCTGGTGCTATGGCAGAAAGAACAAAGTTTTTATCTTATTGTGTTTATAGTTTTGTGATTAGCTTAATTGTTTATCCAATTGAAGCACATTGGGTATGGGGACCAGATGGCTGGTTAGCTGCTATGGGATTCCATGATTTTGCAGGTAGTGCATGTATACACTTCGTTGGTGGTTTAACAGCTATGATTGGTGCAAGTATGTTGGGTCCACGTATTGGTAAATTTAATAAAGACGGATCTCCAAATGGTATTTCTGGACACAATTTAACAATTGGGGCTTTGGGTTGCTTTATCTTATGGTTTGGCTGGTATGGCTTCAATGGTGCAGCTGCTACAAGTGGTGTTCAATTAGCCACAATCTTTGCGAATACAACAGTCGCACCAGCATTAGCCACTTGTACTGTGATGATATTTACCTGGTTAAAATATGGTAAACCAGATGTAGCTATGTCCTTAAATGGATCACTTGCTGGACTTGTAGCTATTACTGCAGGATGCGATGCAGTTAATGTTATGGGTGCTGCTATTATTGGCATTTTAGCAGGTTTTACGGTTTGTTTCTTTGTTTGGTTATTAGATTATAAATTACACATTGATGATCCTGTTGGAGCTGTAGCAGTGCATTTTGGTAACGGTATTTTAGGGACAATTTGTGTTGGTCTATTTGCATGTGGTACGGAAACAATGCCCGAAGTTCAAGGTTTGTTCTATGGTGGTGGTGCTGATTTCTTGATTACACAATGTATTGGTTTACTCGCTATAGGAGCATGGACAGCAATTACAATGTTTATTACTTTTAAGCTTATTGATATGACAATTGGTTTAAGAGTGACTGCAGAGGAAGAAATTGTTGGTTTGGATAAATTAGAACACGGTTTGGATAGTGCTTATGCTGGATTTAATATGGAAGCTGAAGCATTATCCTATGATTATATGAAAAATGAAGATATTCCTGAAGTCATTCTTAATGAAGTTAAACCAAAAACCAAAGATACAATAGATAAGATGTCCAAGGTAGTTATCATAACAAAAACTGATTGCTTAAATAAATTAAAATCTGCAATGAATAGCATAGGTGTTACTGGTATGACGCTTACAAGGGTATCAGGTTGTGGTATTCAAAAAGGACAAACAACATACTATCGTGGAGCTAAAGTAGATATGGAATTACGTCCTAAGATTAAAGCTGAGATTGTAGTATCATCTATTCCTGTACAAGACGTTGTTGATGCTGCTAGAAAAGCTTTATATACGGGTAATATGGGTGATGGCAAAATCTTTGTTTATGATGTAGAAAATGTTATAAGAATTTCATCAGGTGCTCAAGGGCAAGAAGCTTTGAGTTATGAAGAGGAATAATTTGGAAGGAGTAATCCTTCCATTTTTGTTATATAAAAAAGTTCCCATACAATGGGAACTTTTTTAACGTTTTGAGAATTGTGGAGCTTTACGAGCAGCTTTTAAACCATATTTCTTACGTTCTTTAACTCTTGCGTCACGAGTTAATAAACCTGCTGCTTTTAATGCTGGACGATAATCTCCTCCAGCTTCACATAATGCTCTTGCAATACCATGACGAATTGCACCAGCTTGTCCAGTGTATCCACCACCATAAACATTAACACTTACATCAAATTTACCAGTTGTACCTGTAACATCAAATGGTTGGTTGACGAGCATTAATAAAACGTCACTTCTAAGATATTCTTTTGCGTCTCTTTTGTTGATTTGGATTTTACCTTCACCTGGTGTTAAAATAACACGTGCTACTGAAGATTTTCTACGTCCTGTTCCTCTGTATTGTACGTTTGCCATTATCTCTCGTCCTCCTATCCTTTAATCTTTAACTCAACTGGTTTTTGTGCTGCATGTGGATGTTCACTACCAGCATAAACAAATAATTTCATACCTTGTTGTCTACCTAATGTGTTATGAGGTAACATACCTTTAACAGCTGCTTCTACAAATCCTGTAGGATCAGTTTCTTTGAACTGGCGAGCAGTTTTTACTTTTAAACCACCTAACCAGCCACTGTGATGATAGTATTTGACTGTATCTAATTTTTTACCAGTCATAACTACCTTATCAGCATTAATAATAATAACATAATCACCAGTATCTACATGTGGTGTATAATTAGGTTTATTCTTACCTCTAAGCACTGTAGCTACTTCTGATGCTAAACGACCTAAAACCATTCCTTCAGCATCAACAACGTACCATTTACGTTCAATTGTGGCTTCTTTAGCCATTGTTGTTTGTCTCATCTTTTTTCCTCCTGAAGTTTTACCGGGGCTTCAGTATTAAGGTACCTTATTTTGTATATGTTTTGATTACTATACGTTAGTATTGATGTCCAGTCTCAACTATTCATCTAAACATATATAAAACAAGTCAGTAATAAGGCACATATAATTATATCAATCTCTTTAATTTTGTCAATATAAATTTTGTTACCTTATATCATATTCTCCTTCCCCGTATTGTAAAATGAAACTGGAATTAAGGGAGGGCTGATTTGGAGGGCA
>JAJQDJ010000053.1 GCA_021202205.1 Erysipelotrichaceae bacterium | reverse complement strand
AACCCGTAAAGTCATTAACATATAATTTCTTAAAAATAAACTTAATGACATTGAAAGATAAATATCTTTTAATCAAAATATCCGTATTTTTAATTGTTTTATTTACTATAGGTATCATAGGTTTAATACTTCCTATTAGACCTACAGAATCACAAATAGAAAAACGTGAACTGGAAAAATTCCCAACTTTTACAATAGGAACATTTTGGGATGGTAGTTATTTTAGTCAGATATCTACATGGTATGCAGATAGTTTTCCATTTAGAGAAAATCTTCTTTCTCTTAACTCATCTTTTGAAGAACTTTATGGATTTCAAGATGAACAAATCATTTCTAGTAATAGTTCCTCCGATGAAACAGATTCTGATGTAACAGATAATGATGAAGTTAATAACACTGAAGAAGATGAAAACTACGTAGATGCAGCCATTGATGAAATGCCTGAAACATCAGGGGATATTTATATTTTAGGAGATACCGGATTTTCTATTTGCTACTTTGATAAAAGTGGTGGCGATGAATATGTTGAAATGATAGACAAAGCTCAAAAGAAGCTTGATGGTATTGCAGATATTTATACTATGCTTGTACCAACCAGTATTGGTATTAATTTAAGTGACAGTGTTCAACAAGAACTCAATTCAAGTGATCAAAAAGAATCAATGGAATATATTTATACGGGTATCGAAAATACAAATGATAAAGTGAAAATAATTGATATATATGACACCTTAAAGAAACATAATAGCGAATATATATATTTTAGAACTGATCACCATTGGACAGCATTAGGTGCTTATTATGCTTATGAGGAGTTTTGTTCAGTCAAAGGTATCACACCTACAGCGTTAGAAGATTATGAAACAATGGAATTTTCTGATTTTCTTGGTTCATTATATTCAAGTAGTAATCAGGCAACATCACTTAAAAATAATCCTGATACCATTACTGCCTATATACCAACCTCTACCAATGATATGGTATATGTTGATGCATCTGGTAATGAGCATCAATGGAAAGTCATATATGATGTGAGTAGCTATAGTTCATCCGCAAAATACAGTACTTTTGTTGCTGGGGATCAACCATTCTCTTATATTGTTAATCCAAAAAAGAATGATGGCTCTGCTTGTGTTGTGATTAAAGAATCATATGGTAATGCCTTAATTCCCTTCTTTGTAGATCATTATGAATATGTTTATATTGTAGATTATCGCTATTTTTATAAATATGATAAATATGACAACAGTATTTATGATTTGGTTGTTGATAAAAATATAACAGATGTTATCTTTATCAATAATGCTGAAGCTATGTGTGTATCTAACAAGATTAACGCGATGAGTGAAATGTTTGATTAAAAAAGGCCTCTAGACTAACTAGAGGCTATTTTAAATTAATAAATGAATACGTTTATCGATATGATGCAGCATAAAATCATAGCTTTCATCAATATATTGATGAATCAAATTCAAATCATATGAAAATAATTGACCAGTAACAGTATATATTTTACTGACAAGTTCTTTGATATCTGCCATATCATTGCATCCATTTTGCATATACATTAAATTTAATTCTCTTCTTACCGCATTATCGGCTGTTACCAATAAATCATACATTTCATCATTCTGGGCTAAAATACAGGATTCACTAAAAGGCCTAATTAATTCTTTAGAATTAACCAAAATTCCATTCATAGATGTATCCTTTAATAATTCGTAATGAAAACGAATAGCAGGTGGATCACGATATATATTAAAATAATATAACATAATAACGTAAATTCTAAATTGTGTTGGTAATATATCATCCGTATTTTCTTGAACAAATGTTTCTAACTTGTTCATATAATTACTATAAATATATTGTAAAATGTTTTCTTTCTTTTTAAAATAATAAGTTAATGTTCCTAATTTGATATCTGTTTCAAGGCAAATTTGACTTAATGATACTTTTTTATATCCATAAATATAAAAAAGTTTTTTTGCATTGTCAATGATTCTCTTGTTTCCTTTCCTTTTTTATAATGTGACATATTTTTTCCTCACCTTATTATCAACTTTTGACTACCTTATTATCATAATATATTTTATCGAAAAAAGCAAACTTTATAAAATCGTAAAAGCATCAAAATTATGAATATAAACCAAAAAAGCATGGAATAAATAGTAAAATATCGTAAAAATATGAAATTTACTAAAAATATATTGACTTAATGAAAGGCGAGATGTAAACGAGATGTAAAATTAAATTAAAGAGTAGGTCTTTAAAGGAGGAAATAAAATGAAAGACTTAAGAGCATACATTTTAGATTTGGGTTATGGCATAGCAGATGGAAATTTCTTTGAAAGTGGTGTGACTACTGCGACAATATTTGATGAAAATCCTGTAGTAAAATGGGCAAAGACACCATTTTATGCTATTTTGATTGATCATCCAACAGCTGGCTACATTCTTTATGATACAGGTTCAATTCCTGCCAAAGACTGGCCAGATGGCTTAAAGGCATGTGTTAAGGTAACCAATGATGGTGATTTAAACTTAGCTGATCAATTAGCTAAAATTAATGTGAAATTGGAAGATATTCAGCATATCATATTATCTCATTTTCATATTGATCATGCTGGAGGATTATTGGCATTTAAAGAATTACCAACACTGTATGTGAATCGTCATGAAGCTGAATCAGCTTATACAACAGTTCTGGGAACGAATGATGTTGGTGTTCATGGTTTCTGCTATAAACCATCAATAATCTTAGAAGCTAAGAAAGTTGTTTATCTTGATGAGGACGAAGAATTATTTGAAGGTGTGCATGTTGTGAATTTAAGAGGACATACAGCTGGTATTACTGGTTTAGTGCTAGAACTTGAAAGTGGTAATGTTTTGGTTACGAGCGATGCAACAAATATGCGTTCAAATTATGAAGGATTACCAGGTGGTATTATTTTAGATTCTATTGCTGCTACACAATCATTAAAGGAACTTCATAAACTTGAAAAACAATTTAATTGTAGAGATGTTTGGTTCTCACATGATGAAAAGCAATTCGCTGAAATGAAAAAAGTACCTGAAGCTTATTAGAGGTATATTATGAAAATATTAGGCTTGGTGATTGCGCTTATAGCGTTAATTGTCCTAATATTCAAAAAAGTACCAACGGTAATAACTGTTATTATAGCTTCACTAATAGCTGGATTTATTAATTTACTCGAACCATGGACAATATTAAATACACTTGCAGAAGGGACTGGGTCAACGTTTGCATCATATTTCTTTGTTTTCTTATTTGCAACAATGTATGGTCAGTTGATGTCTTATACGGGATGTGCTAATGCAATTGCTGATACTCTAGTAAAAATATTTGGGAAAAAGAATGTTGTATTAGTTATTATTGTTACAACAGGGTTGCTTGTTTATGGTGGCGTAACAGCTATGGTTGTTTGTTTTACTGTTTGTCCTATTGGCATTTCGCTGTTAAGGGAAGCAAATGTTTCTAAGAAATTCTTACCAGCTCTTATTGCTTTTGGTCAAGGAACATTTGCTTTAACAGCTCTTCCAGGGACACCACAATTAAATAATATTATTCCAACTGAAGTATTAAAAACAAGTTCGACTGCAGCTCCTGTATTGGGTATTATTGGTGCCATTATCATGTTTGTTTTAGGTACGGGTTACTTACAATATGAGGTCAATAAATCTAAGAAAAAAGGAGAAGGATTTGATTCAAAATCGTTAGATGATATGGATATTAATGAAAGTCATGAAAAATTATCAACAATACTAGGATTTACTCCTATTGTTTTGTTGATTGTAAGTAATATCTTATTTGAAAACGTCACTATTATGGGTTACACATTTAGTGAACATGGGACATATGCAGCTGTTTCGACAGCTATGTTTATAGCTATTTGTTATTTGATTGTATTAGGCTTGTTTAAAGTTGATAAAGAAAGTACTTTAACAGCAATAAAAAAAGGAAGTACGGATTGGATAACACCTTTGCTTAACTTTTCTATGATTGTTGGCTTTGGTAGTGTTATAAAAAGTACTGATGGTTTTGCACAACTTGTTCAAATTGCTATTAATATTCCTGGACCTGCTTATGTTAGTGCGGCGATATCCACATGTTTGTTAGCTGGTGTGACAGGATCAGCAAGTGGTGGTATGAAAATAGCTTTAAGTTCAGAGACATTGGTTAATAGTTGGTTAAGCTCTGGTATTAGTACTTCAGCTTTGCATCGTATTATATCAGTAGCAAGTTGTGGCTTGGATTCATTACCACATTGTGGTGGTATTCTCGCAACTTTGAATGTTTGTAAAGAATTACATGCATCTTCTTATAAATATATATTTGTCACTACTGTATTAGTACCAATTGTCGCAACTGTTATTATTGTTGGACTAGCTTGTTTAGGACTCACATTTTAATAAAAAATGCCATGATTTTTAGTTCATGGCATCTTTTAATTTATTACTAGGTTTAAATGACACAGTCTTACTAGCAGGAATGGTCATATGCTCTTTAGTTTGGGGACTCACACCAAGGCGGGGCTGACTGTCTTTATATCTGAAAGTATCAAGTCCAGAAATTAATACATTGTCGCCTGCGACAAGTGCTTCAGTCATGGTTTCAAATACAGCATATACTATGGATTCCGCATCTTTTTTTATGCAATAGCATTGATAAGTTCTTTTCTATTCCTTTTTCCACTTCCTCAATTATATGGTAGTATAACATTTCATTGCAATGAAAACAATAATATAAAATTGACGACGATAACTTTTTAGAAAAATAGGTAATGTGAAAAAATTAATTAATGATGCTTTAAAAAAGTGGTATAAAAGTGTTGCATTTGTCTAAAAAAACATATATAATTTGTCTTGTTGGTAAACCTAGAATGAAAAT
Organism: Erysipelotrichaceae bacterium; assembly: GCA_021202205.1. Lineage (GTDB taxonomy): Bacteria > Bacillota_I > Bacilli_A > Erysipelotrichales > Coprobacillaceae > JAJQDJ01. The sequence continues at coordinate 6,675 of JAJQDJ010000053.1, read as the reverse complement.
GTGAAGATCAGGACAGAGATTTTAAAGAAAGTCATGCAGAGAGTTGTTGGTTGGTGAAAAACAATAGGCGCTTTAAATCTGGATCACCTGTGAGCGGATTCACTGAAATTAAGTAAGTGAATACGGGGACTCCCGTTATAGAGTAGGATATTGATGGATATCTATGAGTGTGCACGTAGTGCAAAAAAGAGTGGTACCGCGGATGATAAAGATTCGTCTCTTATGTTTATACATAAGAGACTTTTTTGTATTAAGAAGGGGGATTAATGTGGCAAAAGTATTAGCAGTCAATGCAGGCAGCTCATCATTAAAGTTTCAATTGTTTGATATGCCTAGTGAAGAAGTTATTACTTCAGGATTGGTTGAAAAGATTGGCTTGGATGAAGGCATATTTACGATTAAATATGGTGGCCAAAAGAAGGTTGTCAATCAAGAAATTAAAGATCATCAGGTAGCAGTTGAGTTATTATTGAATGCATTGATTAGTGAGGGTATTGTTGAATCTTTAGAAGAAATTGATGCAATAGGACATCGTATGGTGCATGGTGGTGAAGCTTATAGTGAAAGTGTTGTGGTGAGCGAAGAAGTTGTGAAAACAGTGACACAATTTAATGAATTAGCACCATTACATAATCCAGCTAATTTGATTGGTTTGCATGCATTTCAGAAAGCCTTGCCAAATGTAGAAAACGTCTTTGTTTTTGATACGGCATTTCATCAAACAATGAAAGAAGAAAATTATCTTTATGCTTTACCTTATGAATATTATACAGATTATAAGGTAAGAAAATATGGTTTTCATGGACAGAGTCATCAATATGTATCATTAGAAGCTATTCGAATGTTAGGTAATCCTGATACGTCTAAAGTGATTGTTTGTCATTTGGGTAATGGTGCAAGTATTTCGGCTGTAAAGAATGGAAAGTGTATCGATACATCTATGGGCTTTACACCTTTAGCAGGAGTCATGATGGGAACACGTAGTGGTGATGTTGATCCATCTGTTATGCCTTATCTTATGAATAAGCTAGATTGCAGTGAGGATGATGTATTAGATATCTATAATAAGAAATCTGGTATGTTAGGTGTATCTGGTGTTTCGAGTGATGCCAGAGATATTGAAGAGGCATATAATCAAGAAGATAAGCGTGCTATATTGACAAGTCATTTATATGCTAGAAGAGTTTCCAAATATATTTCACAATATTATGGTGAGCTTGGTGGATGTGATGCCTTGGTATTTACTGCTGGACTTGGTGAAAATTCAGCCTATTTAAGAAAAATGATTATTGATGATATTAAGGAAGCATTTGATATTGTTTTAGATGAAGATTTGAATAAAACAAGAGAATCTGGCAACAGAGTGATTTCTAAAAACGAATCAAAAATAAAAGTTATGATTATTCCAACAAATGAAGAAGTCATGATTGCTAGAGATACAGTGAGATTGTTAAAACTATAAAGAGGATAGACAAAGGAGGAGTAATAGTTATGGAAGGATTAACAGAAATTCGCTGGCATGGTCGTGGTGGACAAGGTGCTAAAACTGCTGCTTTATTATTAGCTGATGTTGCTTTTAATACAGGTAAGTATGTGCAAGGGTTCCCTGAATATGGGCCTGAACGTATGGGTGCACCTATTACTGCTTATGATCGTATTAGTGACAAAGAAATTAGAGTGCATTCAAATATTTATGAACCTGATTATGTGGCTGTGGTTGATGATACTTTATTGCATTCTATTAATGTAACAGAAGGTTTAAGCAAAGATGGTGGTATTTTGATTAATACAACAAAATCTAAAAAAGAGATTTTACCTTTATTACATGGTTATGAAGGTGAAGTACACTTAATTGATTGTAGAGATATTTGTCATAAGACATTAAAGAAATATTTCCCTAATACCCCTATGTTGGCAGGTATTGTGAAAATATCTGGAGTTATGGATGAAGAAACTTTCTTAAAAGAAATGGAAGGATCTTTAAAACACAAATTTGCGAAAAAGCCAGAAGTATTAGAAGGAAATATGCAAGCATTAAGATTAGCATTAAAGGAGGTACATTAATATGGCATTACAAGCAAAAGATATTAATGAACAAACAAAATGGCAAGATTTAACTGAAGGTTTACAAATCTATGAACCTGCAACATCACGTTTGTTTGAAACTGGTGAATGGAGAACACAAAGACCAGTTGTTGATTATGATAAATGTATTCATTGTTTATTATGTGTACCTTATTGTCCTGATAGCTGTATTACAGTAACCAACAATAAGAAAAACGCTTTAGATTATGATCATTGCAAAGGATGTGGCATCTGTGCTGCAGCATGTCCATTTGGTGCAATTACAATGGTGGAGGGAAATTAAGATGGCAAAAAAAGAACGTATGAGTGGTAACGAAGCAGTCGCTTATGGTATCAGACAGGTTAATCCTGATGTTATGCCTGCTTTTCCAATTACACCTTCAACAGAAATACCTCAATTTGTTTCTACAATGATTGCTAATGGGGGAATCGATACAGAATTCATTCCTGTAGAAAGCGAACATTCCTCTATGTCAGCAGCAATGGGTTCAGAAGCTGCAGGAGCACGTACTTTAACAGCTACTTCTTCAGCAGGACTTGCATTTATGTGGGAGGTGTTATATGTTGCAGCTTCTTCTAGATTACCTATTTGTATGACAGTTGTTAATAGAGCTTTAACAGGACCTTTAAATATCAATGCTGATCATAGTGATAGTATGGGTGCAAGAGATTCTGGATGGTTACAAATCTACGCTGAAACAAATCAGGAAGTTTATGATAACTTCTTACAAGCTTATAGAATTGCTGAACATCCTGATGTAAGATTACCTATCATGATTTGTCAAGATGGTTTCATTACATCACATGCTGTTCAAAATATTACATTATGGGATGATGAGCCAATCAAACAATTTGTAGGTGAATACAAGCCAGAACACTACTTATTAAAACATAATGAGCCTATGGCAGTAGGACCTTATGCTGTATCTAATTATTGTATGGAAGCTAAAAGAGCGCAAGCAGAAGGCATGATTAAAGCTAAACAAGTTATTTTAGATGTGGCTAAAGAATTTGAAGAAGTGACTGGTCAAAAATATGGCTTATTTGAAGCTTATGATTTAGAAGATGCTGATTATGCAATGGTTGCAATTGGGTCTATTTGTGGTGGTATCAAAGATGCTATTGATAAATTAAGAGCACAAGGTATGAAAGTTGGTTTATTAAAGATTCGTGTCTTTAGACCATTCCCAGCAGAAGAGATTGCTGAAGCTTTAAGAAATTGTAAAGCAGTTGCTATTTTAGATAGAGCTGAAGGTTATTCTACTCAAGGTGGACCAGTTGGTGCCGATGTCAGAGCCGCTTTGTGTAAATATAAAGTCTACGCAGAAAATGTCAATATTTTATATGGCTTATCTGGTAGAGATACGAAAGTAGAAGAATTGGTTGATGTTTATCATAAGTTGGAACAACTCGCTAATGGTGAAAATCCATTTGATGAATATCCATATTTAGGATTAAGGGGGTAAGAAGCATGGAAAACAAATTTGATTTTAGAGAAATGCAAGCAAGGGAAGATCGTTTTGTACCAGGACACAGAATGTGTGCTGGTTGTGGTGGACCTATTGCAGTTAGAAATGTATTAAAAGCATTACATCCTGGTGATAAGGCAGTTATTGGTAATGCCACAGGATGTTTGGAAGTTTCTTCATTTACTTATCCTTATACTTCTTACACTGATAGTTATATTCATACAGCTTTTGAAAATGCAGGTTCTACTTTATCAGGTGTTGAAACTGCTTATAGAGCGTTAAAGAAAAAAGGTAAAATCACGGATAATTATAAATTCATTACCTTTGGTGGTGATGGTGGTACTTATGATATCGGTTTACAATCATTATCAGGGGCTATGGAACGTGGTCATGACATGGTATATGTATGTTATGATAACGGTGCTTATATGAATACTGGTATCCAAAGATCTTCAGCAACACCAATGTATGCTGATACAACAACAACCCCAGTAGGTAGTCAATCTAATGGTAAACCACAAACAAGAAAAGATTTAGCTGCTGTTATGGCTGCTCATAATATTCCTTATGTAGCACAAACAACATTTATCGGCAATATGAAAGATTTATATGACAAATCAGAAAAAGCTATCTATACTCTTGGACCTGCTTTCTTAAACATTATGGCACCATGTCCAAGAGGTTGGCGATATGATGCACCAGAAATCATCAATATCTGTAAATTAGCCGTTGAAACTTGTTATTGGCCATTATTTGAAGTGATTGATGGAAAATGGATCTTAAACTACAAACCAGAAAAGAAAGTACCATTAGAAGAATTCTTAAAAACTCAAGGTCGTTTCAAACACTTGTTTAAACCAGGAAATGAATATCTTATTGAAGCTTTCCAGGCAGAAGTGGATAGACGTTGGGATGAATTATTAGTTCGCTGTGGTGAAAAATAGGCATGTACATACATGCCTATTTACATACATGTAAAATAATGTCGAGTTATATAAATTATACATGTAAAATAATGTAAAAAATAAAAAAATATGCATTGAAAAATACACATATATATGATAAAGTGTATTTGGAGGTGGTTTTATGTATAGAAAAATTATGAAATACTTAGAAACATGGAAAGATAGTCCGTATCGTAAACCGCTTATTCTTCAAGGTGCTAGACAGGTAGGTAAGACATATTCAATATTAGAGTTTGGAAGAACTCATTATGAAAATGTTGCTTACTTTAATTTTGAAACAAATCCAGATTTAAATAGAACATTTGAAGGTGATATTAGTCCTAATTATCTTATTCCTATTTTATCTCATATTGCAGGTACAACTATTATAAGGAAAAAAACACTCATTGTTTTTGATGAGGTACAGTTATGCGAAAGAGCTTTGACAAGTTTAAAATATTTTTGTGAAATGGATAATGATTATCATATTATTGTTGCAGGAAGCTTATTAGGTGTCGCAGTTAATAGAGCAACATTTTCATTTCCAGTTGGTAAAGTTGATAGAAAGACATTATATCCAATGGATATGGAGGAATTTATGATAGCTTGTGGCGAAGAAGATTTAGCTCAAAAAATTAAGGATTCATTTGAAACTAATACACCATTGCCTTATGCATTACATCAAGGGGCGCTTCAATTGTATCGACAATATCTTGTAGTTGGTGGAATGCCTCAATGTGTTAAACAATTTATTGAAACAAAAGATTATATCTTAGTTCGCCATAATCAAGATGCTATTCTTATGGATTACTTGGATGATATGAGTAAGTACAACAATCTTAATGAAATCAAAAAAACAAGATTAACTTACGATAATATTACAGTACAATTATCCAAGAAGAATACAAGATTTCAATATAAACTCATAAAGAAAGGGGCACGCGCTTCAGAGTTTGAAAATGCCATTGAATGGTTATGCTTATCAGGTATTGTATCTCAAGTATACCGTATTGAAACTATAAAAAAGCCTTTGGATAATTACAGAGATATTGATAATTTTAAGATATATATATCTGATTTAGGACTACTATGTGCTAAAAAGGGGTTATTAGCTAATGATATTTTATATATGGTTGATGATATCAATGATTTTAAAGGTGGTATGGTCGAAAATTATGTTAACTTACAATTAACTATTAATGAATATCGAACTTATTATTATTGTAGCAAAAGAGGTGCTGAAATAGACTTTATCATTCAACGTAATGGTGAGCTTATACCAATAGAAGTTAAATCAGCAGATTATACAAGGTCTAAAAGCTTGAGTACATATATCGAAAAATATCAACCTGCTTATGCTATAAAAATATCAACAAAGAATTTTGGATTTAATGACAATAAGAAGATTGTTCCATTATATGCAACATTTTGCATATAAATAATGAGGTAGAATTTCTACCTCATTTTTTTGCGTAATTTGTCATTTTATGGACATACTTAATATAGGTGATAATATGAACATCAATTTAGCTAAAAATATCATTATCTATAGTATATGTTTATTGCTTATTTATTATGTCTATACTTTATTTCATATAGGAGATATCATCTATTATATATTCAAGCTAATATTACCTATTATTATTGCTTTATTTATTCATTTTTTATTAGAACCAGTAATTAATTATTTCTCTATACATATCAAACGCCAAATAGTCGTTATTCATCTCTATATCACATTTAGTATACTAGCACTTATCACAGCTTATTTTATTTTGCCCAATATTGTAGATCAGTGTATGATATGCTATGAAATATTTTCATCCCACTATAATGATATCCATCCCATTATTAAAAGTATTTATAATTTCTTAGAAAAATATGAATTAATAGATTACCTGATGGACATCATTAGTCATATTAGTCAATCTGTTATTTATTGGTTAAGTAACATAGCTTTATCCTTAGGTATATCTTTTTATTTATCTTATGATAATTTGCATCTTATAGATATGCTTATCTATCATATCCCTTTTTCAAAACAGGGTTTATATATGCAAGCATTAAAAAGAATAAAGTTGGTCACGTATCGTTTTATCAAATCTGTAATATTAGATTTTTTATTTTTTAAAACCTCATTTGCACCGTGTGCGTAAATATAGTATAATCTAAGAGTC
>JAJQDJ010000154.1 GCA_021202205.1 Erysipelotrichaceae bacterium | reverse complement strand
TAAACCCGTAAAGTCATTAATATATAATTTCTTAAAAATAAACTTAATGACATTGTGAGAAGGGGAATGTCACCAAATCTTAACTTAATGACATTGATTAGATGCTATGTTTTTATCTGTTGAAAATGGTTTAAGTAAAAACGGTATCATTCAAGGAAAACTAAAACTTCAAAGAGTAGCCAAATCCATGTATCAGCAAGCTCAAAATACGAGACGAGAGGTAGAAAGAAAAAGCTTATTTCTTACAAGTTATGCCTATGCTGTATCTGAAGAAAATGCTGATGGGGGAACAATAGTTACAGCACCAACTTGTGGAGCAAGTGGTATACTGCCTGCAGTACTCTATTATTGTTATAAAAATATACATATCGAAAAGAAAGATATTGTTAAAGCTTTGGCAATCGCTGGAATTATAGGGAATGTAGTCAAAACAAATGCGACTATTTCTGGTGCAGATGGTGGTTGTCAGGCGGAAGTTGGTACAGCATGTGCAATGGCGGCAGCTGCTATGGCCTGGATATATGAATTGAATAATTCATTAATTGAATATGCAGCAGAAATGGGGCTAGAACACAATTTAGGTTTAACATGTGATCCTGTTGGAGGATATGTACAAACTCCTTGTATTGAGAGAAATGGCTATGGTTCACTGCGTGCTCTTGATGCAGCTATGCTTGCTAAACAATTAGGGTATGTCAGAAAAAATAAAGTATCTTTTGATACAATCGTTAAAGTAATGAAAGATACTGGAAAAGATTTGGCTTATGAATATAAAGAAACATCTTTGGGTGGACTAGCAAAGGAATTTGGTTTAGAATGAAAGCTCTTTATGTTCATATTCCTTTTTGTGATCATATATGTTCATATTGTGATTTTTGTAAGGTTTATACAATTCAAAAATGGATTGATCCTTATTTAGATGCTTTAGCTTATGAAATTAATGATAAACATATTAATGATCATTATGATACCATTTATATAGGTGGAGGAACACCTAGTAGTTTAAATATCAATCAATTAACCAAATTATTTGAATTATTAAAACCATTATCCAAACATGTATTAGAATATACGATAGAAGTTAATCCTGAATCAATGGATGATAATAAATTAAAATTATTTTATAAATATCATATTAATCGTTTAAGCATTGGAGTTCAAACTTTTCATGATAACTTATTAAAAAGTATTGATCGCTATCATACCTCTATCAAAGCAACAGATCTTATTCAATCAGCTCATTCTATTGGTATCAAAGATATCAATGTCGATTTAATATATGGATTACCTTTACAAACATTACAGGATGTCTATGAAGATATTGATATTATTAAAGAACTTGATATTTCTCATGTTTCTATTTATTCACTCATATTAGAGGATCATACAAAATTAAAAAATATCAACTATCAACCATTAAATGATGAGCAAGATGCATACTGGTATGATCATATTCATGAATATTTATTAAATAATGATTTTAAGCATTATGAGGTGAGTAACTATTATCATAGTAAGCCTTCATTGCATAATCTTATTTATTGGCATTATCAAGATTATGATGGTATTGGTGTGTCAGCTCATGCATTAAAAAATCATCATCGATATGAAAATACCAGATGTATAACTCAATATATGAAATTTCATTACTTGGAAAATAGTATTGAGTTATCTAAAAATGATGAAATGTTTGAAAAATTGATGATGGGATTAAGACTTGTAGAAGGTGTTGATATATTTGAATTTAATGAATTGTATCAAGTGAATCTGTTAATGAAATATCACGATATAATAAACAAATATAGACAATTGAAGATGTTAGAAATTCATGATCATTATCTAAGAACGACACATCTAGGAATGAAGTATCTTAATAGTATATTAGTGGATTTTTTGGATTAAACGAAAATATGTGGATTTATATTTTTTTGTGTTAATAGTTTTCATCATAAATAAATTTTGATATAATGGGACAATGAAATGGAGTGTAAATGATGACATTTGAAAGATTAGAAGAAATAAAAAAATTATTGAACGAATATAATTATCAATATTATGTATTAGATAATCCGTCTGTTTCTGATCAGGAATATGATCGTTTGATGCAAGAATTACAACGTATTGAAATGGAACATCCTGAATGGATAACAGCTGATTCACCATCTCAAAGAGTGGGTGGACAAGTTTTAGATTCTTTTACAAAAGTTACACATAAACGTATGATGTTATCATTGGGAAATATATTTAATGAAGATGAATTAAGAGAATTTGATGAACGTATACGAGATATGTATCCAAATGTAGAATATATATGTGAATTAAAGATAGATGGTTTATCTGTATCTTTGGTTTATAAAGATGGAAAATTAGATTATGGAGCAACTCGTGGTGATGGTGAGATAGGAGAAAATATTACGCATAATGTTAAAACCATCAAATCCATACCTATGACTATTCCTTATCTTGATGAATTTGAAGTTCGTGGTGAAATCTTCATGCCAAAGAAATCTTTTAATCAACTTAACGAACAAAGAAAAGCAGCGGGGGAACCATTACTTGCTAATCCTAGAAATGCTGCAGCAGGCAGTGTTAGACAATTAGATTCTTCTATTGCTGCTAAAAGAGGATTAGATGCTTTTTTATACCATGTTCCAATGGCTCTAGATATGGGTATTCAAACACATAAAGAAGCCTTAGATTATATAAAAAAATTAGGTTTTAAAGTTAATCCTTATATTCGTCAATGTCAAAATGTTGAAGAAGTATGGCAATATATTTTAGAAATGACGGATAAACGAGCTTCTTTACCTTATGAAATAGATGGTATTGTTATTAAAGTGAATGATTTACATCAACAGGAAAGATTAGGTTATACAGCAAAGGTTCCAAAATGGTCCATTGCTTATAAATTTCCTGCTGAAGAAGTCATTACAAAATTAGATAATATTATATTTACCATAGGTCGTACAGGTCAAATTACTCCTAATGCTGTATTGGAACCTGTAAGAGTAGCTGGTAGTACTGTTCAGCGTGCAACCTTACATAATGAGGATAATATTAAACATAAAGATATACGTGTTGGTGATTATGTTGTTATTAGAAAAGCTGGAGATGTTATACCTGAAGTTGTACGTTCAGTAAAAGAACGAAGGAATGGTAGTGAACAGCCATTTGTGATGATAGATACATGTCCTTATTGTGGTTCAAAATTAATAAGAAAAGATAATGAAGCTGCTTATTATTGTATGAATAAGGAATGTGATTCTAAGAAGATTGAAAAGATTATTCATTTTGCTTCACGTGATGCTATGAATATTGATGGTTTAGGAGAAAAGATAATTGAACAATTCTATAATTTAGGATTTGTTAAGTGTATAGAAGATATTTATAGTTTATCACAACATAAACAAGAAATAATGGAAATTGAAGGTTTTGGTCAGAAGTCAATGGATAATTTGATTCTAGCTATTGAAAATAGTAAACAGAATTCTATGGAAAAACTATTATTTGGTTTAGGTATTAGAGGTATTGGTGCCAAGATGGCTGATAATCTTTCAAAAGAATTTAAAAATATGGATGCTTTAATGAATGCATCAACAGCTAAGTTATTATCTATTAGGGATGTTGGTGATACAATTGTTCAATCAATTAATCGTTTTAGAAGTGATAAAGAATCTCAAGAATTACTTCAACATCTTAAAGAAATAGGCCTCAATATGAATTACTTAAAAGATACATCACTATTACAGGAAAGTATTTTTAAAGATAAAACTGTATGTGTAACAGGTACTTTGGAACTCATGACGAGAAAAGAAATAAAAGAATATTTATCACGTTTAGGAGCAAATGTAACAGGTAGTGTATCTAAGAAGACGGATTATTTAATTTGTGGTAAGGATGCGGGTAGTAAGCTTACTAAGGCTAATCAATATGGTGTTATTGTATTAAGTGAAGCTCAGTTTAAAGAGGAGGTTGGTCTATGAAAAAATTTTTATCATGCTTTTTAGTTTTGATGTTGCTTGTAGGTTGTACAAGTAGTAATGATTCAAGTTCTACAAACACGTCAAGTGCTGATTCAACATCTATGGAATCATTTGATGATAGTTATTATAAGATTGTTGTATTTGAAGATAGTTTAACCAGTGAGCTTAGAGAAAGCTTTTATACTGATTATGGTGATACAGGTGATTTTATTTCAATTGGTAGAGGATTGCAAATACTATCTGCTGATTATTTTTCAACAAGTACTTATTATATGAGTGAAGGTCAATATTTATCATTAGCTTTAAAAGATGAAATGATGACAAGAACCAGTGATTATTCATTGCAGCCTGCTAGTGGTACTGTTATTGAAGATGTTGAAGATCCTATTATGGTTCAAAATGTACAGGAACAGGATTATTATACCAAAGGTGTTAATGGTTATAATTTGAAAGGTATGGCTTTTTCTATTATTATTGATCCAAGAGATAGTTCCAATGCTACATTAGAAAACACGATGAGTGATAGTGCTTATGAATCATATGGTCGTGAAGTTATAGAAACATTCTATAATATTATTCAAACACATGAGGATTTTGAAGATGTTAAGGATGTTCCGATATTGATTACTGTTTATCAGGCAACGGATTTAACAACATCCACTGTTGGTGGTCATTATATATTAGAATGTTACTGTGATGGGTCATTAGGTGTTATTAATGAAGTTGATCAACAAACAGTTTTATTTACAAGTGATGAAGCTGAAGAATTGGATTCGACAACATATGATGAATTTGTGACTATTAAAACGAATTTAAAAAATGCTGCTATGGAAGCAGCAGGATTGGTAGGAACGGCAAGATATGTTGATGGAGAAATTCAATCTATGGTCATTGAAGCCAATCTTAATGTAAAAACATCAACAGAATTGATGTATTTGACATCTATTATTGCGGATGGTATTGATAGTAAATTTAGTTATGATTTCGATATTAAAGTTTTGGTTTATTCGCAAGATGAATTACAAGCTATTATCATAAAACATAAGGGTGAAAGTTCACAAAGTGAATATCTCTATTAAGGAAATGAAAAATATGAATGAAACTGAAATAATGCTTAAAAAATTAGGATTAATGACGATGTTTAATGTTCGTGATGAAGAAATGCCGGCATTAGTTGAAGAATATCATGTTTTTATGAATCATGTTAAAGCTTTGGAATCTATTGATACGACACATGTAGAACCTTTGGCTTTTCCCTATGAAATAGAAACTACTTATTTAAGAGAAGATGTTGTTGGTCATATGATTAGCTGTGATGAAGCTTTAAAGAATGCTAAATGTGTTCAAGATTTTCAAATTAAGGTACCAAGGGTGGTTGTTTAAATGATCACTTATAGTATAGAAGATTTACATGTGTTATTTAAAAATAATCAAATTAATCCTAAAAATTATTATGATGAATTATTTAAAGAAGTTGTTTTTCAACAAAAAAGATTGAATGCTTTTGTTACAGTAACGAAAGATAAAGCTTATGAAGATTTAAAAGATGCCCATTTTCATTCACTATTAAGTGGAATCCCTTTTGTATTAAAAGATAACTATAATACAAAAGGGATACTAACAACGGCTTCAAGTAAAATGCTTTCTGATTATATACCTGTTTATAACGCTCATGTCGTTGATCAATTAAAAAAGGCAGGATGTTGTCTGGTTGGTAAGGCATCGATGGATGAATTAGGAATGGGTGGTACAAATAAAACTGCTTTAACGGGACCTGTATTGAATCCATGGGATTCTTCACGTATTGCAGGAGGATCATCAGGTGGTAGTGCAGCTGTTGTAGCAAGTGGTTTGGTACCATTTGCTTTAGGAAGCGATACAGGTGATTCTATTAGAAAGCCTGCGGGATTTTGTGGTATAGTTGGATTTAAGCCTACATGGGGACGTATTTCTCGTTATGGGCTTATTCCTTATGCGTCTTCATTAGATACTGTAGGTGCCTTTACAAGAAATATCAGAGATATGTGTATCGTTATGGAAGCAATGGCTGGAAGAGATGATAGAGATATGACATCATCTATGAGAGAAGTCCCTTGTTATTTAAATAATTTAACAGATGATATTTCAGATTTAAAAATAGCAGTTCTAACATCAGTTTCTGATGAAATCAGAAATCCTGATATTCTATCAAATTTTCAGTTTGTTGTCAAAACATACAAAAAGTTAGGAGCAACTGTTGAAAATGTCACAATGCCTGTGGAACTCATGCGTAGCATATTACCAACTTATACGATTATTGCTAATAGTGAAGCAACAAGTAATCATTCTTGCTTAGATGGCATCAAATATGGTAATCGTCAAGATGGTGAAACTCCTGATGAAATTATGATTCATTCACGTACAGATGGTTTTTCAGATCATATTAAAAGACGTTTCATTTTAGGTAACTTAGCTTTGGCTAGTGAAAATCAGGAACGTATGTTTAGAAAAGCTCAAAAAGTTAGACGTCTTATTGTTGAAGAACTAAATAAGATTTATGAAGATTATGATATTATCTTAACTCCTAATAGTGGTAGTGTTGCTCCTCTATTAGAAGACGCTAATGATGATCGTTTAAATGATGAATATATTATATTGGAAAATCATTTATGTTTGGGTAATTTTGCAGGAACACCTTCACTAACTCTACCCTCTGGTTTTGTAGATGGTATGCCTATTGCTGTGAATGTTATGGGACGTTTGTTTGAGGAACAGACAGTATTGAATTGTGCTTATGCCTTAGAGAAAGTTTTGGGTTTGGCCAATCAATATTCAAGGGAGGGTTAGATATGAATTATGAACAAGTGATTGGTTTAGAAGTTCATTGTGAATTAAAAACCCATTCTAAAATGTTTTCATCCTCCGCTGTCACATTTGGTCAGAAGCCTAATACTATGATAAATGAAGTTGATTTGGGTATGCCAGGTAATATGCCTGTTTTAAATAAACGTGGAGTAGAATATGCTATTCGTGTATGTCATGCTTTACATATGGATATTGATGAACTATTATGTTTTGATCGTAAAAATTATTATTATGCAGATTTACCTAAAGGTTTTCAAATCACGCAAAATCAAAGACCTATAGGGCGCAATGGCTATATAGATATAGATGTCGATGGAGAAAGAAAACGTATAGAAATAGAAAGATTACATATGGAAGAAGATACTTGTAAACAATTTCATTTTCATGACTTTTCATTATTGGATTATAATCGTGCTGGTATCCCCTTGATTGAAATTGTAACACGTCCTCATATTCGCAGTGGAAAACAAGCTGCAGCTTACTTAGAAAAGCTTAGACAAATACTTCTTTATACTGATGTATCTGATGCTAAAATGGAAGAAGGGTCCATGCGATGTGATGTCAATATTTCTATTCGACCATTTGGTAGTGATAAATTTGGTATTCGTACAGAAATCAAAAACCTCAATTCAATCTCTAATGTTCAAAAAGCTATTGAATATGAAGCATTACGTCAGGAAAAGGTATTGGATAAAGGTGGAGAAGTTTTACAGGAAACAAGACGATTTGATGAAACATGCAAAAAAACAGTCGTTATGCGTGCTAAAGGTGGTGCTGTTGATTATAAATATTATACTGAACCCAATATTTTACCTATTCGTTTGGATCATAACTGGGTGATAAAAATTAAAGAAGATTTACCCATGTTAGCTGATGAACGTGTAGAAAAATATATTCATGAATATGGTCTATCTTCTACTAATGCACATATTCTAGTGGCTTCAAAAGAAATCTCTGATTTCTATGAAGAAACTATCCAATATTGTCATGAATATCAATTGGTTTGTAATTGGCTGTTAGGGGATGTTCAAGCATATTTAAATAAAAATGATATGACAATCAATGAAACAAAGTTGACTCCTCAATATCTGGGAAAAATTGTTCAATTCATTCAAGATAATATCATCTCTTCAAAACAAGCTAAAAAAGTTTTTGATGAATTGATGGTTACTGGAAAAGATCCTGAAATCATTATTGAAGAAAAAGGTATGAAACAGATATCCGACCCTTCTATGTTATTATCTATTATTAATGAAGTATTGGATACTAATGAACAATCAATTCAAGATTATAAAGCTGGAAAAGATCGTGCTATAGGTTATCTTGTAGGACAGATTATGAAAAAGACGCGAGGTCAAGCCAATCCAAAAGTAACAAATCAGCTATTGATGAAGTTACTAAAAGAACGTATAAGTGATGAATAACCTCTATACATTTATTAAATTTTTTGATACAATGTCAGAAAGTGGGTGAGAATATGTCTAAAAAATTTCAATTTGATGATGAATTTGATGATGATTTTTCAAATAATTCAAAAGAATATGTTGAAGAAAATAGCAATGATAAATCAGAATTTGGTGATGATGCATTTGATAATGTGTTTGATTTTAATCAAGAAGAGGAAGATACAATGACTAAACGTAAAAAGAAGAAAAAATTTCAGTGGCATTGGTGGTATTATTTATTTATCATTATTTTAGTGCTATGTTTAGCATTTGGTATTTATATTATTATTAAATCTAATAATAATGGACCTGTATATGGAGATCGTTGTGAAGGTTTGGTATCTGTTTCAAAAGATCTCATTACTTCAACTGAAGAAACTATTGAACAAAAATATGATTCCATTACTGATTTAGAGTTATCAATAGAATGTCGTACATTACATGTTGATATTCAATTTAGTGAAGGTATGGATGCTGAAGAAGCTAAGGATATTGCTGAAGAAACAGTTCAGACTTTGGATGATCTTGTTGGAGAATCTAAAGAAGAAGGAAATACTTATAGTAATTTGTTTGGTACTATTGATGGTGAAACACAATATGAAGTCAATGTGTATATGACTTCTGAAAATAGTGATGAATTTCCTATTTATGGTACAAAGAATGTCCAAAACGATGAATTTTCTTATACAACAGCTTCAGTAACTGATGAAGAAAGTGCACAAAAGGCTCTTGATACATTAGAAGATGATGAAAGTGAAGAATAATAAAACGAGCAAAGCTCGTTTTTTTTGGAGGTTTATATGCAAAAGAATGATTATATAAACAATGTTGAATGTATAGATTATACTCATGATTGTCAGGGGATTGTCAAAGTAGATGGTTTTCCTGTATTTGTTAAAAATATGATTGTTGGTGAAATAGGGGATATTAAGATTATCAAAGTCTTAAAAAGTTATGCAGTTGGCCGTTTGCTCACATTACATCAAACGAGTGACTATCGTGTTTCACCACGATGTCCATTGTTTAAACAATGTGGAGGATGTCATGTTCAACATTTATCTAATGAAGGACAACAGCTTTTTAAAACCAATAGGGTTAAATCAACATTAAAACGAATTGGACATATTGATATAGAAGTACAATCTTGCATGATGATGGATGAACCATGGTTTTATCGTAATAAGGTTCAGGTTCCTGTTGGAATGATTGATCATAAAATTGTTACAGGTTTCTATAAACAACATACGAATGATATTATTCCTTATGATACATGTTTTGTACAAAATGATGAATCTAATCAATTGGTTAAACGTGTTAAAGAACTACTCAATCAATTTCATGAAAAACCATATGACAAATTAACACATAGTGGAAATATAAGGCATATTCTTATCAAATATGGTTATCAAACACAATCATTGATGCTTATTTTCATTACATATATTCATAAAATTAAGAAAATTGACAAAATTATTTCCATTTTAACGAAAGAATTTGATCATTTAGAAACTATTGTACAAAATATCAATTCTCGTCATGATAATGTTATTTTAGGTGATGAAGTCCAAATACTTTATGGTAAAGGTTATATAGAAGATCATTTATTAGGTAATACTTATCGTATATCTACACATTCTTTTTATCAAGTTAATCCTATTCAAGTCGAAAAACTATATACTACAGCTATTTCTTTGGCTCATTTAAAAAAAACTGATACTGTTATTGATGCTTATTGTGGTATAGGAACAATATCATTATCTTTAGCTCGTTATGTTCATCATGTTTATGGAGTTGAAGTTGTCTCACAAGCAATAAGTGATGCAAAAGAAAACGCTATAAGAAATAATATAGATAATGTTACCTTTGTATGTCAGGATGCTGGTGATTTTATGGTTGATTTTACAAAACAGAATAAGACAATAGATGTCGTCTTTGTTGATCCACCTCGTAAAGGCTGTTCAACAAAATTTTTAGAACAACTTATAGAATTATCATCTTCTAAGATTATCTATATTTCATGTAATGTTGCAACACAAGCAAGAGATATTGCTTATTTATCTGAAAATTATAAAGCTCATTATTGTCAACCTGTAGATATGTTTCCGCAATGCCATCACATAGAAAATGTTTTACTTTTAGAACGAATATTATTAAAATACTGAAAAGACTTTTTTGATTATTGAGTGAATAGTTTGGTTATCAAAAATATTTATTAACTAACTCTTGTAAATTATCATTTTTTGAAACTTCGGTAATGGTATCTGCTTGTACAAAATATGTTGCTTCAGCTCTTAATGTATCATCAAATCCTAATATGTAATTAGTAGCGATAAGATATATTATCTTTTTAAGGTTACTCATGATCAAATAGATAAGTTCTAAAAATAACCTCAGCTTTAATACTGAGGTTATTGAAATCAAAGTATCTTTTCATAGTCCATCATTCCATAAAGCTCTCGAACAACTTGTATTTCCTCTTTTTGTTCAACTGGACGATAGAAAATAATGTAATTTTTCACAATGATCTTGCGTAATGTTTTATCTTTAATCACTCTACTTCTTACAAGTGGACACATGAGAGGATTTAAACATATAAGTTCTAATGCTTCATCAATTTCGTCAATTAATATAGCTGCAGCATTAGGATTATAAAGGTCTTCAGAGATATATTGAAAGATATTCTCTAAGTCAGCTTGTGCACGTGGATAAATGTTAAGCGTATATTTATTATTTTCCATATTTCTCCTTCATTGAAGCAAGGGAAGTATGTCCTTCCACTGGTTCTGCACCTGCATCAATTTCATCTAAAGCTTCATTAACAAGCATTGCTGCCTGTGCTTCTACCATTGTTTTTTCATAAAGAGGAATACTCATAAGAACCATTTCTCCATATCCATTTTTTGTAACAATGATAGGAACATCGCTCTCTTGGCAAGTTTTAGTAATTTGTGCTGTATTTTTGAGTTCATTAATTGGTATTACTTTTGGTAAAGATTGCAACATAGTTATACACCTCCATAATTATAATGGTAATCAATAGGCAATCAATCATTGTTACATGATGTCAATAAACCATTTAAATTAAAGGTGACGAATTTATTTCTTTTTACACAAAAACAAAGTCTGATGACTGAGTCAATAGCTGAAAAATAAAATACTTTAAATGTATTGGATTGCATGAAATCAATAAGAAATCTAATATCATATAATCTTTGGAATAGTGAATATTATAGAAATTATGTATATTATGATGTGACATGCATGCTATATGTAACGAGTAAACCTATGTGTATAATTAACTATATCAAATCGGTCGTTTTACATAGAAAATGTTGTATCTTTAATAAAAAATGAAATTTAATTATATAAGGAGGTGAATTATAAC
>JAJQDJ010000076.1 GCA_021202205.1 Erysipelotrichaceae bacterium | reverse complement strand
CCCGTAAAGTCATTAACATATAATTTCTTAAAAATAAACTTAATGACATTGCCCAGTGAAAGTTTCCTACTGAGTTACTTTTTTACCTCCATATTTTCTAACTTTAAGGACATGACATGATCCTTCACCAAAATATTTTTCAATTTCAGCTTTATAAGTTTCAACAAAATCATCTTCTACAAAAGCTTGAATTGTTCCTGCAAAACCACCACCATGAACTCGACAAACACCCTTATCCTGTAATATATTTTCTGATAAAGCGATTGCTAATGACACAGCTTGATTTTTTGCATCATGAGGAGAAAAACAGTTTTGTAAGTATTTATAACTACTTTCTCCAGAAGCTTTAATGGTTTGTTTAAAAGTATCGAAATCTTGATTGTTTAAAGCATTCACTGCTTGCTCAACGCGTTTGTTTTCACTAAACAAGTGCATAGCACGAAGGACAGCACGATCGTTGGTTGCTTTTCTTATGGCTGGTATTTGTTGATAGAAGTTTTCTTCATCAACTTCTCTTAATACATTTTTATTAAAAAACTGAGCAACTTGTTTCATTTCTAACGGTATATCAGCATAATCACTTGTTAAATCAGCATGCGAAGCATGCACATCTACAATACATAAACTATGTTTAAACTCAGGAAAATCGACATCTAGTTTTTCTACCATTGGTGAGGATGAATCTTTAAAATCAATATGAATTAAACTACCAATTGAACATGCACATTGATCCATAAGACCACAAGGTTTTTCAAAATAGACATTTTCGCTGTATTGACCAATTTGCGCTATTAATAATGGATCAATATTCATATCATTATATAAACCAGAAATGATTGTACCAATCATGACTTCAAAAGCAGCCGATGATGATAAACCAGAGCCTTGTAAAACATCACTGGTCATCAATGCATTAAATCCACCAATGTGATAATTTAATTCCTGTAATTGATATAATACACCTCTAATTAGTCCTTCAGAAGTACCAGCTTCATTATCTTTTTTAGATAAATCATTGACATCAATCGTATTGATGTCATAATCATCTGATAAAACATGAATTGTATTACTTTTTCCTATCACAGCAATCATATCCAAATTAATAGCAGCGGCTAAAACTTCACCATTTTGATGATCAGTATGATTGCCACAAACTTCACTTCTGCCTGGAACACTATAAATATCTACTTCTTCATCTCCATATAAAGATATATATTTTTCAATAGCTCGAATATATCTTTCTTTTTGATAAGAGATTAATGTTTCATCTACATAAATGTCTAATAAGATATCATCAATTTGATTGTTTTGTATTTGTTGAATAAGTTTTGTTGCAGGTGTCATATTATATTACTTCAAACTTATATGATGTATATTCATCATAAGTTTCCCCTTTCTTTAAAATTGTTGTTGGATGATTTTCGAGATGAATGGCATCTGGGAGATTTTCCGTTTCAATGCAAACAGCATCTCTTTCATAATAATGTTGTCCATATTTCCCTAAACGTCCATCTAAATAGTTAGCAGTATAGATTTGAGCAATTGGTAGACTGGTAGAAACACTGAGTCTTCTAGAAGTTTTAGGATGTTCTAAAATAACTTGATTTTTATAAGTAGTGAGAATAAATGGATGGTCAAATCCTTTACCTATATGTAATTGTACATCATCTTGGTTAACTCTTTCACCAATGTAAGCTGGCTTATTGAAATCAAAAGGTGTATCTTTCACATTGTTGAAAACACCTGTCGTTAAACCATCTTTATCTATACAAGCATATTGATCAGCTTTCACTGTCAATAAATGTTGGTAGATATTTTCTGTTTTTCCTGACAAGTTAAAGTATGTATGATTGGTAATATTGATAAGTGTATCTTGATCAGTTGTAGCTTTGTATTGAATTTTTAAAGTATTACCTTCTAATGTATAAGTAGCATAAAAATCCAAATTCCCTGGATATCCCTCTTCACCATCTTGTGATAAGTAATGAAAAATAATTGTTTCATCATTTAGGATTTTATAATCAAAAACCTGATAAGAAAAGCCTTTAATGCCACCATGAATGGCATTAGGTCCATTGTTGATAGCTAAACTATACTCCTGATTATTTAAAGTAAACTTTCCCAGTTTAATACGATTGGCTACTCTTCCTACCAAGGCTCCTAAATAAGCATCCAAAGTCTGATATTGGCTAAAATCATCGTATCCTAAAACGACATCATCTATGTGACCATCCTTATCTTTCATTAAAACTTTCATAATGGTACATCCATAATTAGAAACAACAACCTCTAATTGATCATTTTTCATTGACAATATATCAATATAATCAGCCACTTGTTGAATGACTTGTATCACGTATTATCTCCTCCATTAATTTATTATCATATAATCACTATTTTTTATAGTTTTTATTCTAATCAGTTGACTTCTTCATGTCAATATTTTTTACTAAATTTATAATTTTTTTAGTAAATATTGACATTATATTTCCTTGAAATGTTTTTTAGCAAAATTCCATGTATCTTTACACATATCATCAAGTGTCTTTTCAGCCACCCAACCAAGCTCTTCCTTTGCTCTAGTAGGATCAGCGTAACATGTTGCAATATCTCCAGGACGTCTGTCTTTAATAACATATGGAATCTTGATGTTATTGACACGTTCAAAGGCATTGACAATATCCAAAACTGAATATCCCTTGCCTGTTCCTAAATTACAAATATGAATGCCTGGTGTTGCATACTTTTCAATTGCTAATACATGTCCTTTGGCCAAATCCACAACATGAATATAATCTCTCACACCTGTTCCATCTGGTGTGTCATAATCATTGCCAAATACTCCAAGTTCTGGCAACTCTCCTGTCGCCACTTTCATAATATATGGCATAAGATTGTTTGGTATCCCTTTTGGATTTTCGCCAATCAATCCTGACTCATGTGCGCCTATTGGATTAAAGTATCTTAATAATGAAACTGACATTTGTGGATAAGCATTAGCTACATCCATTAAGATTCTTTCCATCATGGCTTTTGATGTACCATATGGATTGGTTGTTTCTCCTAGCTTACAATCCTCCGTTAAAGGAACAACCTCAGGGTCACCATAAACCGTTGCACTTGATGAAAACACGATACTATTGACCCCATAATCACGCATCATCTTTGCCATAATAAGAGTCGTTGTAAGATTATTCATATAATATTCAATCGGTTTCACGACTGATTCACCGACAGCCTTAAAAGCAGCACAATGGATAATGGCATCAAGTTTGTTTTCCTCAAATACTTGTTTTGTTTTAGCTTCATCTAAGATATTAAATTCATAAAACTTCACAGCCTTACCTGTAATTTCCTTAATATAATTCAAGACTTCAGGTCTTGAATTAGAAAAATCATCAATCACGACAACATCATGACCTGCTTCTAACAATTCTACACAAATATGGCTACCAATATAACCAGCTCCACCTGCTACTAATATATTCATTGTACTCCTCCTAACGATTCAACAAATTTCATCAATCCTTGAATCCCTTTTTCATTCATCTTATAAACACCAGCATCTTCTAAAACCTGTACAAACTTTTTGGTCATTTCTATTTCTATAAATTCATCAATCGTATCATCATTATATTCCAATGTTTTAAGATATTGATACCACTCTTGATGTTTATCTAATGATGGATAATCATTGATATTTTGCTTATCCAATAAACATAATTTTAAGTGTTCCAATTCATTTTTTAATCTTGCAGGTAAAATAGCCAAACCCATTACTTCTATTAAGCCAATATTTTCTTTCTTAATATGATGTTGCTCACTATGAGGATGAAAGATTCCTAATGGATGTTCATCGCTTGTACGATTATTTCTTAACACAATATCCATTTGATACATATTATTTTTCTTTCTAGCAATTGGCGTTATCGTATTATGTCTTTCGTTACTGTAAGCTATAATATCATTGTTTTCATCATTATAATTGATCCATTGTTGCAAAATAATATCTGCTAAAGTTATGATTTTATCTTTATTATCACTCATTAAACGTAATGTCGATAAAGGCCAATACAGTATTTGAACTTGTACATCATCAATCATATATTCTTGAATAACTTTGGCATCTTCTATAGGAAAATGATGTCTGCCTCCCTGATAATGATCATGGGATAAAATTGAACCACCAACAATAGGTAAATCAGCATTGCTGCCAAGCATATAATGGGGAAATAAATCTATAAATGTTAATAAGTTTTCAAAGGTTTGATGGTCAATACGCATTGGTATATGTTTCTCATTTAAAACAATGCAATGCTCATTATAATAAACATAGGGAGAATATTGAAGGTAATATTGTTGATGGTTCAATGAAATAGGAATAATACGATGCGTTTGTCTAGGAGCATGGTTATAATTACCTGCAAAACCAACATTTTCTTTACATAACTGACATTTTGGATAATCACTTGTCTGCATAAGTTTTGCTTTTGCTATTTCTTTTGGATCTTTTTCAGGTTTAGATAAATTAATAGTTATTTGAATTTGACCATATTTATAATAATGAGAAAATTGGATATTTTTATCGGTTCGAGATTTTCGAATGTAATTGGAATTAATAGATAATTGATAAAAATAATTGGTGGCTTCATGAGGATTGTTTTGATAAAGTGAATAAAATTTTTGGATAACTGTATGAGGTCTAGGCATAAGACAATTCATGATTTTGATATCAAAGATATCTTTTGCAGTTATATTATTATCGATTAATTTATTTTCTATAGCATACTCTAACATGTGATCTAAAATATGATAAATATTATCATCTTGGACTTTCACTCTTATAAAATCATTTAAGTGAAATAAATCTAATAATAAATTAACACTATAATCTATTTCATCATCTTCTATCATTTGATGAGATAAAGCATAATTAATAAGTTGATTGATATATGTATTCATTTATAACACCTCTTTAAAATCATCTATCACTCGAACAACTCCAGGTAATTGTTCATATTCTTTCCTTTTATTAGCAGAGTTTAAAACTATAATATGAGAACACCCTGCTTGATATGCAGATTGAATACCACTCAATGCATCTTCATAAATCATACAATGAGAAATAGAAGTATGAATGTTTTGTGCAGCTTGAAGATACATAGCTATTTTATTTTCATATGATCCATCATCATAAACTATTTTAGAAGTATCAAACCATTTATCTAAACGAAAATGGCTAATAAAAAAGTCCATGTTTTCTTTAATAGTTGCACTAGCAATAGTGATAGGAATCTGTTGTTTGTTAAGTATTTCAAAATAAGCAATTGCACCATTTGTAAGATGAAAATTGTTGATGTCTTCTAAACAATTTTCTCTATAATATTGTTCCTTTAACATAGAATAATATAATATTTCTTCATCACTGCATTTTCTACCCATTAAGTAAGGAATAATCAATGCGTTAGGAATACCATTAAAATGTTCATGTAATTCTTTATCTCTAATATCACAATTTCTAAGCAATCTAGATATTTTGTTCCAAGCCAGAATATGCTTATCATTATCTAGAAATAGAGTCCCATTAAAGTCAAATATTACACCTTGCATGGCTATACCTCTTTATTTTCAATAACTCGTTTATACCAGTAAGCAGATGCTTTTGGATAACGTTTTTGGGTATTAAAATCCACATAGAATAAACCATAACGTTTATTATAGCCATTAGACCAAGAAAACATATCCATTAGTGACCAAACAAAATAACCTTTCATATTGATGCCCTCATTAATAGCTTTTTGTATGGCCATTAAATGTTGTTTGATGTAATCAATACGTGGTTCATCATCAATGATACCATCTACAAAATCATCTTTATATCCCATACCATTTTCTGTAACATAGATACCCTTATTGAAATGATATTGTTGTGATATACGTTTAACCATATCATAGAGTCCTTGAGGATAAATCATCCAATCCCAATCAGTCGTAGGAATATTCGCTTTAAAAGCTCGTTCACCTATATTTTTTAATCTAAAAACATTGGTTCCCTTATCACCTGTGCCATTATGATGAATTTGGCTTTCACCTTGATAGTCTTTAATAAAATGACTTTGATAATAGTTAATTCCTAAATAATCAATTTTTTTTGAAGCCTGTTGCATGATTTCTATTTCTCGAGGATTATAATGAAATGTACTATCTAATTGTTGGATAATATTATATGTGTTATCACTTATACTTCCTTGTAATGTCATATCCAATAAAAATTGATTAGCTAATACATCTTCTTTTTGACAAGCAATTTTATCTTGAATATGGTTTTCATCATAAGGATATTTTGTTTCCAAGGAATGAATAATACCTATTTTTCCATCATAGTGTTCTTTATAAATATTAACAGCAAGACTGTGAGCAAGCATCATATTATACATAGAATGAATAGCTTTGGAAATATCATATTGAATGCATGGTGGAAATGTACCACTAATATATTGATTACAAGCAATAGGCCATACTTCATTAAAAGTAAACCAATAAGTGACTTCATCTTTATATTCAGCAAAACAAAACTTCGCATATTCAACGTATGCATCAATTGTTTCCTGATTAAGAAAATCACCATTTCTATGTAAAGCATCAGGTGTATCAAAATGATGTAATGTCACATATGGTTCCACATTATTTTTATGACATTCCTGAAACAAGCGATGATAAAAATCAACACCTTCTTGATTGATTTTTCCTTTTCCATCAGGAAAAATTCGTGACCAGGCAATAGAAATGCGAATTGCCTGAAGAGAAAATTGTTGACATAGTTTTAAATCAACTGGATACATATGATAAAAATCACTGGCTGGTTCTGGTGAAAAACGTCCTTGGGATGATAAATAATCATCCCAGGCGACTTTTCCTTTCCCATGACTTAAACAGCTACCCTCGCATTGATATGCCGCTGTGGCTCCTCCAAAAACAAAATCCTTACTTAACTTCATACTTACTCTCCTTCTAAGATTGAAAATACAAATTCTAGTGCTTTTTGTGGATTACGAGTTAATTCAATATAATTTTTACCATCGCATGATGCACATTTAATGCCTAGACGATCTGTATCTTTCTTTAAATCTTCATAATAATTAGCCACTTGTGGAGCTAAAACAACCAAATCATAATCTTTCAACAAATCATAATGAGCTCCATAGGATCCAGCTGCTGTAATAATAGAAATACCTTTTTCTGCTGCTCCTTTTGAAAGAGCATTCGCTAATAGTCCACTGGTACCGCCACCAGCACATAATACTAAGACACGTTTTTCATTGACAACATCATGACTAACTTCAATATGTTCCTCCTCTTCTTGTTTATAACCACCTTTTAATGCTTCTTCTTCACATTTTTGTTTATCATAAACTTTAAAGAATGGATAATAGAAGACAAAGTCTACAGCTAAAATAAATATCGCAAATATAATGGATAAAATACTTATTCCACAGCCTAATATAATACCTAAGGGTCCTGGTGTTGTCCAAGGTAAGATATACATAAAGCTATTCATACCAAGAAAATCTACAAATACTTTAAATAACCAAACATTGAGTATTGGTGCAAAAACAAATGGAAAGAAGAATATTGGATTTAAGATAAGTGGTGCTCCAAATAAAATAGGTTCATTGACACCAAATAATACAGGTATTGAACTTGCTCTACCAACTGCTCTTAATTCTTTAGATTTGGCCATAAAAGCAAACATCAATGTTATAACCAAGGTTGCACCTGTTCCTCCTAAAGTAGCCACAAATTGTTGAACACCTGGTGTTAAAATATTATAGGCATGTGCACCAGATTGATATAATTCTAAGTTAGCTGCAATATTCACATAATATATGGCTGATACAGCTGGTTCTACAATGGAAGGGCCTTGAATACCAACAAACCAGAATAAAGACATGGCACCATAAATAATCGCTAATCCTAAATAACCATCAGCTGCTGTAAATATTGGCTTAAAAAATTCAATCACAGCCGCTGCAAAGCACATACCGGCAAAATGTCTAAAGACAATATCAAATAGTGTTAATAAAATAACAGATACTGCAAAGGGAATGACATCAGCAAATGTTTGCGAAATATTGGGTGGAACCTCTTCGGGCATACGAATAGTAATATTACGCTTAACACAAAACTTATAAACATTACATACTATAAATGCTACCAAAAATGCTGTTAGCAGTCCTTTAGATCCCATATAACCACTTGCAAAACCATCTTCAATACTATCAACAGCCACAACCATAAAACCGACGATGGCTGCCATAAATGTTGAAATATTGTTAATCTGTCTATTAACTGGCATATCACGATTCAAACTGTCACACAAATTTTTAGCTGTTGTCCCTGCTACCAAAACCGCTAACAAGCCCATCGAATAATTGTATGGTTTTAAAATCATAGTTTCAATATCTTCAGACCAATAGAATCCAAAGATATTAGGTACATAAGCTATTAACATGAAGATACTTGAGAATAATACTACAGGCATAGCTGACATAAAACCGTCACGAATAGCCTTTAAATATTTATTACGAGAAACTTTTTCAAATAAAGGCTTTGCCTTTTCAATTTGTCCAATTAAAACATCCATAGTTTTCTCCTATCTATATATATCCAATAAATTAGGAATAATATCTTTTAATAAAATTGTTGTCATTAAATGATCTTGAGCATGAACAGTAATAAAACTGATCTCAATGTTTTCGCCTCTGGCTTCCATTTGTAATAATTCCGTTTGAGCTCTATGAGCATCATTTAAACATTCATTAGCTTCATCAATCAGCTTTTGACATTCATTAAAATTCATTTGTTTTGCTTTTTCAACAGCTAATAATAACTTGCTTCTTGCATCACCTGAATAGGCAACAATTTCAAAACCTATCATACTTGCTTCTTCTTTTGTCATGTTATTTCCTCTTTCTATAATTAATAATAATTTCTACAATAGTTGCTTTGTCTCCTTCACTAAAAGTTATATCAAATGCCTCTTCTAAGATCCCTAAAGCAACATTAACTTTTTCAAATTCGATCATATATTCATTTTTAATATGATCCATATTAAAATTAATAGCTGAACTCTGCTTCTTATACAATCTATCAATTAAACATCCCATATGTATAAGTAATCCTAACCTTGTATCTTCATCAAATGTTTCTTCAAATATATCTTCTAATGTATCAATGAATGGCAATAATGTTTTCTTTAAATCTTCATAGTCAAAGATATCAAATTGTTCCGTTAGATATCTTAATACATCAAAATCCTCTTGTTTATTCGCAAATAATTCATGAATGGTATAAATATGAGGTAAATGTTGATAATCAACATAAGGAATATTAAATATATCAGGATTATATGTTCCTACAATACCTATAACTTTACCATTTATTTGTATTTCATTAATTTTATTAATAAGATTTTGTTTATCTGTAATATTGAAAGCTAAGATACGATAATCTCTATAATCTTCTAAGGTTTGTAAATATCTTTTAATACTTTCACTATTGTTTTCATTAATCGTCGATAATGCTATGACAATATCTTTATGATTTTTTCGATTATAAGATATTTCTGAGTATTCATGAACAACACGTTCATAGACTTCATCCAAGGTATGGCCTTCTTCACACTGTTTACCTGCACTCATTGCAAGTAATGGTACAGGCACTTCAATCGCACGTAATGGAATATGTGTTTCTTCTTGAATAGAATCCAACATAACACGAATCGATCCCATATCATAAAATATCAAAACACCACTTCCTTGATTCATATCTATTATCTTGTCTTTTAATAATTCATACGAATCTTCTATATCATCCTCTAACAATAAGTTAAAAAATTCTATATTTCTAACAGGCATCAAACTTTTCACAACCTCCACAATAGATGAAGCCATGCTTTTGCCATGCATCGCAATGAGAATAGTTACATAACAATTTTGAGATGTTTTTGTTATAGTCATAAATAGAGTAACTATGATGGTTTCATCTATTGATAAATGAATATTGAAAGTATTTTGTAATTCACGCATAAATTTTCTGACAAATATATATTCTTCATCATAGTTATCAATAATGTTCATGATATTATCATTGGATAATCTTTGTTTATTTTGATTTTTAATAATAGCATTGTTTAAATGAAGGCATATGCCATAATAAATATTATTAGAATAAACCTGATTGAAACGTATTGAGGCATTATTTAAAAAATCCTGTACGATTTGTCTAAGTTTTTCAGATACAATGGCATCTAATTTTTCTTGTGTTATATTTTGTGTTAATTGATTGAGATAATCATTAATCTTACTCTCTATATTCGCATAAATATAATCATTGGCATCTTGAGATGAAAAACTATGGTATGAAGCATCAAGCTTGGAATAAATATTGATATTTTCGCTTTTATCTTTATATCTTAAAGTTTTGTCTGAGTAAAACACATAGTTTGTATTTTTATCTATTATTGTTTCTAATTGAATTATATTATCTTTAAGATATAATAATCCTTTTCTAACATCTGCTGGTAAATCACTTAATTCAATAATGACTTCATTCTTCTTTTTGCTTTTAACCAACGCATTTGCTACACCATAACGAATATTATTTCTTAGACCTATAAGATTATCCTGACAAGGATAAACCATTAAGCATTGCATTAAACCGTAATTGATTTCTATCTTTTTATTCAATTGATTAGCTTCATTTTGTAGAAACTTTTCGATGAATTGGTATCTTTCTAAAAATGATCTATTTTTCAAGGAGGTGAAATGAACAATAAAATTAAATTCGTCTTTTATATAAGATATATCAGTTTCTTCGTTCATATGAACAATAAGAATAAAATGAAGTGTTTTATTATTTTGAATATTTGACTTTAAATGCAATGCTGTTTGTCTAGATAAATAATCTGCGTTTCTTAATAGTATGAGTCCTTGATTATTTTCAATAAATAGATTATCTAATAGTGATAGATCATCTGATGAACAATCATAGAAGGTATAAGGTGCATCTTTTTGTAGTAAATGAATTGAACATGCAAATTCATAAATCTTTTGTGTAAGTGTTCTAATCCCAACACCCTTTTGACCAATGTAGAGTATTCTAGGAATACGCATTGGATAAGTTAAAGCAGCTTGAGTGAGCTGAATAGCTTCTTTTAAACTACTATCATAACCAATTAATGACGAAAAAAAATCATTTTCAAATTGTACATCTTGAGATAAATAATAGAGTACTGGGCGCCCATTTGTTTTTTCTATCAATTTTTCTTTCACCAATTGATTGAGTATACCAGATATATTGCTTCTTTGCATATTCAATTGTTTAGATAGAAATTGTGTATCAAATTTTGGAAACTCATTGACATTTGTTTGAAATTCTTTTGTATAATTGACAATAAAATCATAGACACGCTGTTTATTCGTTTTCATAATCTTCTCCCTTTCTATCTAAATTCATCTTACAAGATATATATTTTTAAAACAAATTGGTCTTCTTCAATAAATCTATACAATAAGTGTTTATATGTTTCTATAAGTAAACAAATTGTCTAAATTTCTCTTATAAAAATTAAACACTATTTTAAATTATCTTGATAATTTCACTTATTGTTTAACTTCTTTTTGTGTATAAATTGTTATTTATACACTATCA
>JAJQDJ010000130.1:3917-12158 GCA_021202205.1 Erysipelotrichaceae bacterium | reverse complement strand
TTTTATCCATGTTTTTATATTAATGATGCCATTTTTGAAGTGCGAAACTTGAGTAGGATTATATATTCGTAATAAATATATTTATGGAAAAATGGAAGATGTAGATACAGATGAGGTTTCGGGAAAAATATTAGGATGTATTATTGAAATATTAAAAAATGAGTGTTAGTGTTAATGAATCAAGAAATTAATGGATGTTTGTATGTTTTCGTTGCATCCGCGCGCAGTTTTCGCGCGAACTTTATTTCGTCAACATTATTGGCGATTTTTATATTTATAAACTAGTTCTTATTGCTTTCATATAAAATTTCACGGTATAATAAAATTGTGTGAAAGAGGAGAGAATATGGAACTAGAGGGAATATGTGACGATTCAATTTTTGAAGAGTTGATAAGTGGGGATTATACGACTAAAAGGATGTATAAGAAAAGAAGAGTAGATGGAAACACATATATTAATTTAGTAGAGGTATGTGCTTGGAGTGCTGAGGAACTTATTGGTGGTATTGATGAAAATTTAGATGGGAAAGTGGCATATGGTATAACATATATCTTGTTGAATTCGACAATTGTTTATGGCAAGATTGGAGAACAATTTTTACAAAGTAAACTTCACGGCTTTTCGCAGGAATCATATAGTTTATTCATAGCAGAAAAAATACTAAAAAAGTATCATAATATGCAAAGGAAACAGGCAATTATGCAAGGTGTTAAAGATGCAATTTATGATTATGATAATGTATACGCAAATGCTGTTAAGGCAGCTATATTAAGCTTAGAATATTTTGCGATGAAAGAATATGAAATGTCCGATGATGTAGAAGTCGATTTTTTGATAATGAAATCATACCTTATGAAGAAGTTTGTGACGTATTGACCTATAAAGAATATGGGAAGTTTAGTAAAGAAATTGTAGTAGGTCAATTAGAATTGATATATAACTATTTATTGGATCGTGATGATATGATATATTCAGAATTTAAAAATCATTTTTCACATTTAATAAAAGAAGAATTAATTGTTTATTATATAGCTAATGGTGATATAAAAGAGGTTAATTATATTCTTCAACAAGTAGAAACATGTTGATTTATTCACATGTTTTTTTATTCATTTTCATATAGACCTTATGAATCTTTTCTTATATAATAAGTCATAGAGAAGGTGCTTTTTATGAACTATACAGAATACAAACATGAACTGATCATTCCTAATGAGAGTATCCCTGTGAAAATATTCGATTTTGCAGCTCACAATGATTTACGAGTTATTCCTTATCATTGGCATAACTCAGCTGAAATTTTATATGTTCGAAGAGGGAAACTCAATATCTGGATGAACAAAAAGAATTATGTACTTAAACAAAATGATTTTATCTATATTAATTCCAAAGAAGTTCATTCTACTCAAAGTCCTGAAGATAATGAAGTTATTGTATTACAAATACCTGGGAATTTCTTAGAAACGTTTTCTAATAATCAATCATTATATATTCATTGTAATACGATAGAAATAGAAGAAAATAAATATTTTGATCAAATCAGGAAAATCCTTTATCAAATGTATATTTGTAGTCAAATCAAAGATGATGCTTTTTACTTAAAAGTATATTCGTTATTATTTGAATTAGGATATATATTGGTTAAGAATTTTTGGATTAAAGAGGAACATGCTAATATTAATACATATAAATATTTGAATAAGTTATCAGAAATATGTGAATATATCAAATCTCATTATCAGGAAAACTTAACACTTAATGAAGTGGCTGGTATATATGGATATTCACCACAATATTTATCAC
This sequence comes from Erysipelotrichaceae bacterium, assembly GCA_021202205.1. Classification (GTDB taxonomy): domain Bacteria; phylum Bacillota_I; class Bacilli_A; order Erysipelotrichales; family Coprobacillaceae; genus JAJQDJ01. The sequence goes on along the minus strand of JAJQDJ010000130.1, from coordinate 10,354 downwards.
GAATATTTAAAAAATATACAGGTACAACTTTTTTAGCTTATCTCAATACTATTCGCTTAAATATGGCTTATAAACAAATAACACAGACAGATTATTCTATTCTGACAATTGCAGAAGATAATGGTTTTTCAAATGTGAAAGCCTTAAATAAATTATTCAAGGAAACTTATGGTGTTACACCTACAGCTTATCACAAGCAAATCAAAAAATGACCATAATTTGTACAAAAATTAACCAAAAGTTTTAAATTGGTTAATTTTTTGCATCGTTTTGGATAAAAATAACATAGTTTAAAAGAGTCTATAAACGTATAATAAACATTGTAATGTAAAGCGCTAACATTAAAAAGAAAAGGAGATTTATTATGAAGAAGATAGAGAGTTTATTCGATAAGATGAGTCCCTGGATGAATAGACTTGCAAATAACCCTACGTTAAAGGGTATTTCAGGTGGTATGATGGGGTCTTTGATTGTAACGTTCGTTGGTTCAATAAGTTTGTTGTTAGTTGTTTCCCAGTGGATGCTGTCTCAAATACTGTTGCAGCATTAGGGTTATCTACTATTTTGTATAATGTTTATTATATGACTGTAGGATGTTTGGCTTTGTATATGGTTGTCCTATTAACGAATTCTTTAGTGAAATCATATGATCCTAAAGAAGATGGGGTTTCAGCAGCAATTATAGGTTTACTATCATTCTTGATTGTGACACCTTTATCTACTACAACAGATGAAGTAACTTGTATTCCTACAACATGGCTTGGAACTGCAGGTATTTTCTCTGCTATGATTATTGCGATTGTGACTGCAAAATTATTTGTAACTATTAAACATAAAGGTTGGACAATTAAAATGCCAGATTCTGTACCACCAATGGTATCTAGAACGTTTGAAAGTTTAATTGCTGGTTGTATGATTTCTGTTTTGTTTATTATTGTTAATTATATTTTTAGTAATACAAGTTTTGGATGTATGCATCAATGTGTTTATACTGTATTACAAACACCTTTACAAGGTTTGGGTGGAAGCTTATGGGCAATGTGTATCTTTACAATTGTTGCACAATTATTGTGGTTCTTTGGTATTCATGGTACAAATGTAATTTCACCAATCTATACACCAATTTGGTTAGCATTGGATTTAGAAAATCAGGCAGCTGTTGCTGCAGGTGGTATGGGTGCTGGCACAAATGTCATTGGATATGCATTCTTTAATACATTTACTTGGGGTGGTTGTGTACTTGGTGTTGTGTTAATGATGGCATTTATGTCTAAATCTACACAATTTAAGAGTGTTGGTAGAATTTCATTGGTTCCAGCTTTATTTGGTATTACTGAACCAGTTATCTTTGGGGCACCATTTGTGTTGAATTTTATATTCTTTATTCCGTTTGTATTTGGTAATGTTATCGCTATTTTAGTTGCTTATGCTGCTATTGCAAGTGGTTTGGTACCAACATTAATGGGTGCATCAACTATCTTTGGTTTACCAATTGGTTTCTATGCAGCTATTCAAGGAAGTTGGCAGGTAGTTGTATTACAAATTGTTGTAATGATTATTGTTGGTTTATTCTGGTATCCTTTCTTTAAGAAAGCTGATAATGATGCCTATAAATTAGAGCAAGAAGGTCAAGTAAAAGAAGTAGAAGAAGCTTAGGAGGATAATATGGAACAAGCAAAATTAGTAGAACTATTTAATAGTTTGACTTTAGATGAAAAAATCGGACAATTAGTACAATTAAGTGGTAACTTTTTTGAAAGTAATGATGTTATTCCGACTGGTCCGGTTTCTAAGGTAGGTATTGATGAAAATAAAGTTTATCAATCGGGTTCCATATTAAATACATCAGGTGTAAAACAATTAAAAGAAATACAAGATCGCTATTTAGAAAAATCTGAAAAGAAAATTCCAATGCTATTTATGGCAGATATTATTAATGGATTTAAAACAGTATTCCCTATCTCTTTGGGGTTAGGCTGTTCCTTTGATCCTGAAATGGTTAAAAAGACAGCACAAATAGCTGCCAAGGAGGCAGCAGTATCTGGTTTGCATGTCACTTTTTCTCCAATGGTTGATTTGGTTAGAGATGACAGATGGGGCAGAGTCATGGAAAGTAATGGTGAAGATGTTTATTTGAATAGTTTATATGCAAAGGCAATGGTTGAAGGGTATCAAGGGGATAATGACCCTTCTTCTACCATTGCTTCATGTGTAAAACATTTTGCAGCCTATGGAGCACCAGTAGCTGGTAGAGAATATAACACTGTTGAATTAAGTGAACGAACATTAAGAGATCAATACTTACCTTCATATAAAGCTGCTGTAGATGCAGGCTGTAAGTTAGTGATGACTTCTTTTAATACCATCAATGGTATTCCAGTTACTGGAAATAAAGAAATATTAAGAGACTTGTTAAGAGATGAATGGGGATTTAATGGTGTTGTTATTTCTGATCATAGTGCTGTTAAGGAACTTGTTCCTCATGGTGTAGCTGAAGATGCCAAAGCAGCAGCAAAATTAGCTATTGAAGCAGGATGTGATATTGATATGATGACATCTACTTATTCTAATAATCTTAAGGTATTGGTTGAATCTGGTGAATTGGACGAAAAGCTTATAGATGAAGCATGTATGCGAGTATTGAAACTTAAAAACGACTTGGGTTTGTTTGAACATCTATATCGTGGTGCTGATGAAGAAGCTGAAAAGAAATACATCATGTGTGATGAATTTAGAGCATTTGCACGAGAAACAGTTTCTAAGACATGCGTACTATTAAAGAATGAATCAGTATTACCATTAAACAAAGATAAGAAAGTCTTATTAGTAGGCCCTTATGCAAATAATAAAAACTTAAGTGGAAGTTGGTCAATCAATGTCGATCCTGAAAAGGTTATTACAATATATGATGGATTAAAGAAACAAAGTAATGATGTTTCATATACTAACGGATCACCTTTATTAGATGAAGATAATAAGTTAGATACTTTTGGCTATGGAAAAACAGTTAAAAATGATAATGAAGATGCTAAGTCTTTACTAGATGAAGCTATGGATCAAGCAAAAGACGCAGATGTGGTTATTGTTGCACTGGGTGAACATCCTCATCAAAGTGGTGAAGGTGGAGCTAGAGGTGATATTACTTTACCAAAAGTTCAACTTGAATTATTAAAATCATTGCGTACATTAAATAAACCTATTGTATCATTAGTATTTAGTGGTAGACCATTAATATTGAAAGAAGTAGATGAAAATAGTGATGCTATTTTACAATGTTGGTTCCCTGGTACAGAGGGTGGCGATGGTATTGCGGATATCATTTATGGAAGAGTGAATCCGAGTGCACGTTTATCTATGAGTTTCCCTTATTCAGTTGGTCAATGTCCTATTTCTTATAATGAATTTAGTACTGGAAGACCTGCAAAAGTTAGTACTCATAGTAAACGTTTTACTTCACGATATATTGATATCCCTAATAATCCATATTATTGTTTTGGTTATGGTTTATCATATAGTACATTTACATATAGTGATATTCAATTATCTAATCATACATTAACAATGAACAACAAAATTACTGCTCGTGTTATGATAACAAATGATTCAGATGTTGAAGGCGTAGAAACAGTCCAATTGTATATTAGAGATTTGGTGGGTTCAGTAGTAAGACCAGTTAAAGAACTTAAGGGTATTCAAAAAGTATTATTAAAACCACATGAATCTAAAGAAATATCATTTGATATAAGCAAAGACATGTTAAAATTCGTTAGACGTGATATGACTTTTGATAGTGAAGACGGGCAATTTGTTGTATTTATAGGACATGATAGTTCTACTGAAAATCAACAAGAATTTGTATTGATAAAATAAAATTACATTCTTTCCTCTCTTAATATTATTTGAATGTAAAACATACATTACAAATCGTTAGGTTTGTAATGTTTTTTGATAGGAGGTTTTTATATGGCAAAAATACAATGTAATGTGATTTCTTATACTTTACTTAGAACAGTAGATATTGAGATCATATTACCATCAGTAACTATTCCAGAAAGTATGAAAAAAATGAATGGGCAAGATATTCATCATGATTATACAAAAAAATATCCTGTCTTATATTTGTTGCATGGGTTTGGTAATAATTATTGTCAATGGAATGGTTATACCAATATAGAATTATATGCTGAAGAAAGGCAAATAGCAGTGGTGTTGTTATCAGCAGAAAACAAGAATTATTTAAATACTGAACAAGATAAATTTGAAGATTTTATAGAAAATGAATTACAGGAATTTATAACAGAGGTATTCCCTATTTCTAAAAGAAAAGAAGATACATATATTGCAGGTTTATCTATGGGTGGTTTTGGTGCTTTGTATCATGGAATCAAATATAACGATAAATATCAGGCTATTGGTGCATTTTCACCAGCTATCAAAATGGATAATCTTTCCGTAGATTTGTTTAAATTGATTGATGTAACGAAAGTAAATAATAAAATATTCATCAGTTGTGGTGAAAATGATTTTTTATATGATTTAAATGTTCAATTTGTAGATAAATTAAAAGAGAATAAAATAGATTATACTTGGATAAGCGCAGCAAACTATAAACATGAATGGCGTTTTTGGGATTTAAGTGTTGAAAGATTTTTAGATTGGATTGAAAGAAGAGATGTTTATGCCAACAAAAAAAGAAGTGTTTAGTCAAAAGAAACAAGTCTATAATCCATATTTGCCAAATTGGGAGTTTGTTCCAGATGGTGAACCACATGTATTTAATGATAGACTATATATCTACGGCTCTCATGATCGTTATGGTGGAGATGTTTATTGCATGGAACCATATGTATGTTGGTCTGCACCTGTTGATGATTTAAGTGACTGGACTTATCATGGAGTTATTTATACAGGAAAAGATGATCCATTAAATGATACTAAAGAAAGAAAAATGTATGCACCTGATGTTGTATATAATAATAATCATTACTATTTATATTATGGTTTGGATACAGCTTCAACAATTTCAGTAGCAATAGCAAATAAACCTGAAGGTCCATATACATTTTATGGTCATGTACAATATCCTGATGGCACTATATTAGGTCTTAAAGAAAACGATCGTCAGCAATTTGATCCAGGTGTATTTAAAGATGATGATGGCACACTATATTTGTATTCTGGCTTTTCACCAGATTTAAAGACTATAGAACGTATTAAGAAAAAAATTTCAGAAAATAAACATATTTTTAATATAACAAGTGATGGCAATTGGTGTTGCAGATTAAAAGATGATATGCTTACACTTGATAGTGATATAAAATTATTAATACCTGGAGATTCGAATTCTAAAGGTACTGGATTTGAAGGACATGAATTTTATGAAGCCTCTTCGATGCGTCAATATAATGGTAAATATTATATGATATATTCAAGTATCAACCAGCATGAACTTTGTTATGCTATGTCTGATTATCCAGATAAAGATTTTGAATATCAAGGAATATTACATTCCACTTGTAATCTAGGTATTGATGATCATCCGACATATTATTATGGTAATAATCATGGTTCATTGGTAAAAATCAAAGATAATTATTATATATTCGGACATCGTCATACTTATACATCTCAATATCAAAGACAAAGTGTTGCTGAAAGAATTATCATGAATGATGATGGAACTTTTAATCAAGCAGAAATGACATCATGTGGGCTTAATGGTAAACCACTAAAAAGTCATGAAGTTTATCCTTCATATATAGCATGTGTTCTTATGTCTAAGAATGGTGCTGGTAAGTTAGGTAAAATTGATAATATTAATCATCCCAATATTTCATTAAATTCTAATAAAGAATCTTATATTACTAATATCAAAGATGGAACGATTATTGGATATAAGTATTTTGATATGCAAAATGTTGATGAAATAAAAGTTGAAGTTACATCTACTGATGATGGAACACTATATGTTTACACTGATTTGTCACAAGAGCCTATTACTTCTATTCAAATTAAAACTTGTACTCAATGGCAATGGTTCAACAGTATCATAAATATTAAAGATGGTATTTATCCATTATATTTTAAATATAATGGAACAGGAATTTTACAATTAAAGAACTTTACTATATAAAACAAAAACACACTAGATTAAAAATATCTAGTGTGTTTTATGCTATATATTGTATAATGAAATATATGGTGGAAAGATAACAATTAGTTAATTGAAAAATATTATCAAAATTAATGATTATTTCATAAAGAAACGATATGATTATAAAAAGAAGGTGAAAAAATGCCAAGAAGTTCAGGAGGAATGGGAGGAGGCCGTTCTTCTGGTGGATTTGGCGGTGGAGGCCGTTCTTCTGGTGGATTTGGCGGTGGAGGCCGTTCATCTGGAGGAGGCCCACTAGGTGGTGATCCAGCTCCACGCACAG
>JAJQDJ010000130.1:0-3907 GCA_021202205.1 Erysipelotrichaceae bacterium | reverse complement strand
TTTAGGAGGAATGGGAGGAGGCCGGTCTGCTGGTGTAATTGGCGGTGGAGGACGTTCATCTGGAGGAGGAGGCCCACGAGGTGGTGGTCCAGCTCCAAGAAGAGAACCACCTCCACCAGAGCCATTATTTCCTTTAAGAAGACGAAGAAGACGTAGGCCGCCACCTCCGCCACCACCAAGGGATAGAGGATGGTAAACAAAGAGTCTTTTGTGTTTCAAAAGACTCTTTGTTTGTGTATAATAAAGAAAGAGGTGAAAGTAATATGACACAAAGAAAAGAAATGTTGATAAAGAATATGGAATATGTAGGTTTTGATGATTTGAATGGAAAACCAGGATTTCAGATGACTTTACATAAAAGTGATGAGGGTCGTTATTATTTGTACGTGACTTGTTTTAGACATAATGGTTTTAATATTATTGATGTAACTGATCCTTATCATCCTGTTCATTCTAAATGGATTGAAGGACCTTGGTATGATGCAAGGGATGGACAAAGTTTACCTAAGATTCAATCAGGAGATGGTTATCTCATCACAGCACATGGTTGAACAATGGACGTGTTACATGGAACACCTAAAAGTAATACTTTACCTTTTTGGGGTGGTATTATGATTTGGAATATTAAAACTGATCCAATGAATCCAAAATATTTAGGAAAATTTGAATGTAAAGGTATGGCTGGGGCTCATAGGTTTTTCTATAATGGTGGCAGATATGTCTATGTTGTAGGAAACAAACCAGGTTTTATGACTTTTATATTGAGAATTGTGGATATTAGTGATCCAAATAATCCAGTGGAAGTTGGTTCATGGTGGGCTGATAATCAATATCGTAGTAATAAACCAGGTGGTGGAGAAGTTTTATTTGGTTCAAAGGAATTTTTGGAAATGGCAACAGTGCATGCAGTGACTGTCAAAGATAATATTTGTTATGCAGCTGTGGCAAATTTTGGAGCATGCCAAATAGATGTGAGTGATCCTACGAATCCAACGTTAATTGGAAGACTTGCTATTAATCCTCCTTTTGGTGGTGGCAGTGCAGGTATGGCGTGTCATACGTATATGCCTCTAGGCGATTTGCCTTATGGCGTTGTCTCTACAGAGGATGAAAGGCCAAGATATTTTAGTAATGATAATAAAGATGGTTTATTCAAGAAAATTGTCACACAACCAATGAATACAATTGGTATTGTAGAATTAACAGATCCATCTAATCCTTCACTAATTTCTGTATTTCCATATCCAGAAGTACCTGAAGGATATACTCATGACCAAAACTTTAATGTTGTTGATGGTGTTAGAGTACCATTTGGTCCTCATAACCTCTTTGATGCTTTTGGTAAAGATTGTTATGAAAAATATGATGGCAAGATCTATAATTGTTATTTTGAAGCAGGGTTACGTGTTTTTGATACAGCAGATCCATTTGTACCTAAAGAAATTGCTTACTTTATGCCACCAGATCCTGAAGTGAATTTATTTGATAACGAAGAAGGTAATCTATTACCGGGTTCTAAAGTTGCGATTACAGAGGATTGTCTAGTAGATGATCGTGGATATATTTATGTTGATACATTCCAGGATGGCTTATATATAGTTAAATTAAAAAGCAAATAGATAAATAAGATTATAGTGATGGAGTTGAAAAGTTACTTCTAATCAAAATACATAAATTGTCACTATTACAAATGAACAGACTATTTCCAGGGAAATATGGAGAAGGAGCGTAAAATGAAGAAAGTATTATGTTTTTATCTAGAAAATTGTCCTTATTGTTTGCAAGCTCAAAAAGCAATAGATGATTTAATGAATGAAAATTCACAATATAAAGATATTCATGTAGAATGGATTGAGGAAACAGAAAATCCTGATATTATTGATAGTTATGATTACTATGCCACACCTAGTATGTTTGTCGATGAAAAAAAGATTTACGAAGCTCACCTCTTTGAAACTTATGAGGAATGTAAATTACATGTTCAAGAAGTATTAGATTTAGCATTGGAGAAAAATAAAAAGCTTTATATCTCTGATTTAGATGGTACATTACTTCATAATGATGAAACATTGTCAGATTATACAATTCAAGTTATTAATGATTTAGTGGATAAAGGTATGATGTTTTCATATGCTACAGCTAGATCATATAATACTGCTAAGAAAGTAACACAATGTTTGAATGTCGATATTCCGTTAATTGTTTATAATGGTGTTTCTATTAGAGATAATATGACTGGTCATATTATAATATCTAATATTTTTGAACATATTGATGCTTTATTAGACGATTTATTGAATCATGGTATGCAGCCTATTGTGTATAGCTATGTTGATGGTGTGGAAAGATTTTCGTATGTTAAAGATAAGATTAATTCATTAACGCTGGATTTTATCAAAACAAGAACTGGTGATTTTCGTAATCATCCTGTTGATGATGTAAAACAACTTTATTATGGAGACATATTTTATATTACATGTATCGATGAAGAAACAAAGTTAAAACCAATGTATCAAAAATATCATCAACACTATCATTGTATATATTCTAAAGATGTTTATTCATCATCTATGTGGTTAGAAATAATGCCACAAAACACATCTAAAGCACATGCAATCCAACAATTAAAAGATTATTTACATTGTGAATATGTTGTAGTATTTGGTGATGGTAAGAATGATATAGAAATGTTTGAAATGGCTGATGAATGTTATGCTGTAGAAAATGCAGATGAAGAGTTAAAGGCTATTTCAACTGATATAATTGCATCAAACAATAACGATGGAGTTGCCAGGTGGCTAAAAAAGGAATTCTAGTGAATTCCTTTTAAATATGATTTAATTCTCTCATTAAAAATAATATTTTCTAAATGTACGATACATTTGTCTGACAGCATTCATATCACTAGGTGTTGAAGATAATGTAATAAGGTAATGTTCATTATCAAAGAAATAAGAGAAGTAATGTTCACTTTTGTGAATACAAATACCATAATCCCATAATTTATCAATCATTCGTGTATTAATCTTGTTATTGCTTAATAATATTTTATTGATTTCTTCTAGATATTTTTTTCTTACACCAACTTCAGGATTTTGTTTTGAGATTTGTTGAAGCATTTCATTAGAAGGATTGTTTCTAAATTCTTGTTTTAAGATATCCAAAATAATATCTTTTTGTTCGCCATCATAATATTCTTTTATATCACCCTTAATGAGTATTGGATGATTATCTTGCATCTGTATGACGTCTAATAGATTATTGTTATCTTGTTGAAGACGTGATAAGGTTTGATCAATATCATCGATACGTTCAAACAGTTCTTGTAATTTAAAATCTATTTGATCGTTTTGGTGTTCTAAGTGATTGAGAATATTTTTTTCTTCTTCTTTCATTTCATTTAATTCTTCTTGAAGATAACGCATTTTTAATTTCTCTAAGTTTAACGGATAGTCTTTTTTTGTCATGTAATCCTGTAAGCGTCTGAGGATGTTTTGTTTGTATGTATTAGATTTATCATGTTTTGTAGGGGTTATCATTTTGTAATCGTGAGATGAATAGAAAATATAAGATGTAGGAGAAAGATTCAATTGTTGATAAATATGATTATCAAATTCTTCATTGTTACTATATGCTACGAATGCAAAACCTTGTGCAGACGTAGCTAATTCATCTTTTAATTTTGGATAGCGATTAATTGAATTGTTTAAATAAATGATTGGTAAATGAATATGTTGAAATTCATTTATGAAAGTATCAATATTGTCTTTTGTTAGTAATAAAGGTGTATCATATTGAAAAAAGGAATGAGTTAATATATAATCATTTTCAATAAGATAAAGAATACAAACTGGCAATGTCATTAAGTTAAGATTTGGTGACATTCCCCTTCTCAAAAATGAGAAGG
>JAJQDJ010000121.1:10376-12252 GCA_021202205.1 Erysipelotrichaceae bacterium | reverse complement strand
ACCCGTAAAGTCATTAACATATAATTTCTTAAAAATAAACTTAATGACATTGCATATTGTATTTTTCTATCCATTGTTTGTAGCTAATTTTTTTTAACAATTGTATTACTTTGTAGATACCATGATTGTTAAAAATCTTCTGGATGATACTTCATTAGCAGATATCAAAGTTAGTTCAACGATAATCAAATATGATTAAAGAATACTATTTATGTTATTTTCATTGTTATAAACTAATAGGAATTAGACGTAAATGTATTCCATGCTTATTTTCATCAAGTAGAAGAAATTTATCTATCATAGTCTATTGCTTAGGTAACTTATGCTATGATGATTATTGTGTATTTAAGATTTCATATAGGAGCAAAAAATGAAAGAAACAGTTTTTCCAAAAGATTTTATCTGGGGTGGTGCTTTAGCAGCCAATCAAATTGAAGGTGCATATAATGAAGGTGGTAAAGGATTATGTGTAGCTGATATTAATGAATTTAGAAATGATATTGATATTCAAGAAAAGCAGAATGAAGAAATGTCATTACAGCATATTAAAGATGTTATGAATGATTCTTCAAGAATTTTTCCTAAACGTTGGGGTATTGATTTTTATCATACTTATAAAAGCAATTTAAAATTATTAGCGGAGCTAGGTTTAAAATCTATTCGTACAAGTATTAACTGGTCAAGAATTTTCCCTAATGGTGATGATGAAGAGCCAAATGAAGCAGGTTTAAAATTTTATGATGATTTAATTGATGAAATGCATAAAAATGTTATTGAACCAATGATTACCGTTTCACATTATGAAATGCCTCTTAATTTAGCTATAAATTATAATGGATGGTATTCAAGACAAACAATTGATTTCTTTGAAAAATATTGTAAAGTTATTTTTGATCGTTATCATGATCGTGTTAAATTCTGGATTCTGGTCAATCAAATTAATTTAATTCGTTATGAATCATTTAATCATTTAGGAATTGTTAGTGATACTGTAGATAATTTGTTATCTGCAAAATATCAAGGTGTTCATAATGAAATGGTGGCTTGTGGTCGTGCCACAAGATATGCACATGAACATTATCCCGATATGCAAATTGGTTGTATGACTTATGGTGGGCCTGATTATTGTGCATCAAGTAAACCTGAAGATGTGCTTGCTACTTTGAAGCATAATCAAATGGAATACTTCTATGGAGATATTTTTATGAGAGGTTATTATCCTTCTTATGCTAAGAGATATTTTGCTGATCATGATATTCATATAGAATTTGGAGAAAACGACGTAGAAGATTTAAAGAACACTTGTGACTTTTATTCATTTTCATATTATTATAGGAGAATTTGCGATAAAGAAAGCTATGAAAATGGAAACAATGCTAAAAGAAATAAAGAAGCACCTGCTTCTCCATGGGGCTGGACAATCGATCCTATTGGATTAAGAATTCTTTTGAATGAATTCTATGATCGTTGGCAAAAACCTATTTATATTACAGAAAATGGTATTGGTTATTTTGATAAACTAGAAGATGGTAAGATTCATGATGATTATCGTGTTGATTTTTATCGTCAACATATTGAACAGATAAGAGAAGCTATTAAAGATGGTGTTGATGTTAGAGGTTACTATGCTTGGGGACCAATCGATATTGTTTCTTGTTCATCTAATGAAATGAGTAAACGTTATGGCTTTATTTATGTTGATCAAGATGATTATGGTCAAGGAACGAAACAAAGAATATTAAAAGATAGTTATTATTGGATGCAAAAAGTATTAAAGAGTAATGGTGAAGATTTGGATTAATAATAGCTTTTTTATATCATTGATTTAAAACTGATTAAAAATATGGTCATAAGATCATCGCGAATGAAATACTTT
>JAJQDJ010000121.1:0-10366 GCA_021202205.1 Erysipelotrichaceae bacterium | reverse complement strand
AAATTTCTACTACTTTTATGTTATAATTAACCTTAGGAAATGAGATTATTATGGAAGAATATACAATAAAGGATATCAGTCATACAAGAATTGAATTTGATACTTTAAATAAAGATAAAGTTGTAGAAGTATTCAATTATCGTTGTAAATCTTTGCATCAGATAGATATCGATGAATTAACAATCATTGATGATAAATTATGCTTACCTATTGATTTATCAAAATGGTATGATATTGATAATGAATTAGATTTTGATATTGTCTTAGAAGCTCTAAAGAGAATAACTGATCCAAAGATGGCTAATGCAGCCATTATATTAAAGGCAAAACTAATACTTTACAACAAAATTTTGTATTCACTGATGATTTTAATAAGGGAAAACATGTTATAGTTGGTAAGTATGATGATGGGACAAAATTGATATTTATGGATAAATTGTATAAGAAATAACCCACAGTGATGTGGGTTTTGCTTTGAAGAATATTCCAACACCAGGTTGACTTAATATAAATATGATAATTATTATAATAACCAAACCAATAAGTAATATTTTATAATTCTTCATCTTTTCTTTCTTCTTGTGCTAATAATTGTGATAACTTCTCATTAATAGATTTCAATTGACCATATACTTCATAAATGCCATAAAGAACTAAAATCCAAAATATGATAACAATAATCAAATAAACCATAATTTTCTCTCCTTTTTATAATTGTATTATAAAGATATGAAAATTTTATGGATATCTTTTCTTTTTGATATGAATTTGATAAGATAAACATATAAATGGAGGTTATTATGATTAAAGCAGTGATATTTGATTTAGATGGGATTATTATTGATACAGAAGTAATTTCATATCAATTGTTTAAAGATATTGCAGGACAATATGGACATGAATTTATATTAGATAATTATATTCAAAATTATAGTGGTAGAACAGCAGTTGCAAATATAAATAGAATTATTAAAGAATTTGATTTATGATGAAGCTATGAATTATTTATTAACACATGAGGATTATGCGATTGATAGAGGGGTAGAGTTAAAGAACGGTGTTAAAGATATCTTAAAATATCTTAAGGATAATAACTACAAAATTATACTTGCAACTTCAAGTATGAAAGAAAGAGCGTTAAATGCTTTAAAACAACATGATATTGATCAATATTTTGATGATATGGTCTTTGGCCCAGAAGTCCAAAATGCTAAACCACATCCTGATATATTCCTAAAAGCCATTGAAAAAGCTGGTGTCGAAGTTAATGAAGGATTGGTATTAGAAGATAGTGAATCAGGTATACAAGCAGCTTATAGTGGAAACATCCCGGTTATATGTATACCTGATATGAAAGGACCATCACAGCATTTTAAAGATATGACAGTAGCTGTTTTACCTTCATTATTAAATGTGATGGATTACTTAGAAAATCAAAGATAATGTTAGTTCATTATCTTTTTTAATATGTTAAAAATAAAAAAGACGTGTTTCCACGTCTTTACCAAATTTTGATTCATCCTCTTCGGAAAAGTGATTATTTTTTTCTGATTTTATACCTTAATACTTATCAATGCATTTTCTAATTTTCTTATTCTTTCGCTGATTATAATATTTAAATTATTTAAAGCTTTATCTGAAAGATTATAATGAGTATGTTTATGGAACTTAAAATTATGTAATCTTGCAAGATCTTTTGTCATTGATGGAACACATATCCCCATAACAAGATTAGTATATTCTATACCAAAAAAAGATATTGATAAGGTTTCCTCATATTTTCTAAGTTTTTCAATGTCCTCTAGTTCATCTTTCATAGCATAACAGAACAGACCTCCTCCATTATCAAAAATGGGTGCAAAATCTATGAATTCGTTTGTGTGATTATCCTGCAAAAGTCCAAAATTGCCATAATGAGAATCATTATTGGAGATAATTGCTGTGTATAATATATATTGCTGGAACTTGTGATAAATATTTTTATTAGAGAGATTTTTTAAATAATCATTAACTGCTCTAATTCCTCCTGTTGGAACTATATATCCCATAGGTACATAAGAAATATATTTACTAGTGAATATTGGACATTTTGAGGCTAATATTCCTTTCCAACGCACTAAATCATATGGTACATGATAATATCCTAGATTCTCAAGAATTTGTGAAGCATAATATTCCATATATGGTTCTTTTCCTGCATTTACAAATCCTTCAGTGCCTCCTTTGAAAAGATAAGTCTGATTTTCAATTCTTCTCCAACATTTAGGTAAAGTTCCAGTAGTTGTAAATTCTGGAGATGAGCATAATTCTTTTATCTTTGTTTCAATGCCAGTAAAAGCCACTAAAGATAAAGTTTCAGAAAAATCATTATCATACAAATTAATATCATTGAATTTAAGTGTACCATTTTCATAATCACTGCATATCCAATATACATCATTTAAAGAAAGACCTTTTGTTACATCCAGAATGCCTCTTGTATCTCCATCTTTTAAACTCATGGAATCTAAAAGTTTTTTCACAAATTTGCGATTTTTAGGAATACTTCTACTTTTTAACCATGATAGCAAGGTATCTTCATTTAAACCAAAAGATTTTAGATAATAAGGTAATAGTTCTTTATTTTTTAAGTTTATATTTTTAACATTACCTTTAGATAGGTAATCATCAGTTTCGTACTCGAATGATAATACTACACTATCAAAGTGTTTAATATAATATAAATTTAAATTAATATTATTTGATATTGTCATGTACACCACCCTTTCTTAATCCTTATTATACAATAAAAATAAATTGTTTTCATCATATAGTATTTTATGATTGACATAAATTGAAAAAAATACTTTAGATAATGTTAGTTCATTATCTTTTTTTTATGTGTTAAAATATAAAAAAGGAGGTTATAAGATGAGTAAGAGAAGAATATATGCAGCTATTGATTTAAAATCATTTTATGCCTCTGTAGAATGTCATGAAAGAAATTTGGATGCTTTAAATACAAATTTGGTCGTTGCGGATCAAAGTCGAACTTCTAAAACAATATGTTTAGCTGTATCGCCATCATTAAAAAAGTACGGTATATCAGGGAGAGCACGTTTGTATGAAGTCGAACAAAAGGTTGCAGAAATCAATAATGAACGTAGAAAACAAGCAAGATATCATCAATTTGTTGATGAATCATATAATGATGATGAATTAATGAAAAATAAGAATCTTAAATTAACATATATTGTAGCACCACCAAGAATGGCTTATTATATAGATTATAGTAATCGTATTTATGAGATATATTTAAAATATTTTTCAGCAGATGATATTCATGTTTATTCTATTGATGAAATATTTGTTGATCTAACTGGTTATTTACAATTGTATCACAAAACACCAAAAGAGATTGTTCAAATGGTTATTCAAGATATTTATCAACAAACTAAAATCACAGCGACTGCTGGTATTGGTACAAATCTTTATCTATGTAAAGTGGCGATGGATGTTGTGGCGAAACATTTGAAAGCTGATAAAAATGGGGTGAGAATAGCTCAACTAGATGAACAAAGATATCGAAAATATCTTTGAAATCATAAGCCTATTACAGATTTTTGGAGAGTTGGTAAAGGTTATGCTAATAAGCTAGAAAAAGTAGGTTTATATACAATGGGTGATGTTGCGAAATGTTCAGTTGGAAGTGAAAAGGAATATTATAATGAAGACTTGTTGTATAAGCTTTTTGGGGTGAATGCTGAATTATTGATTGATCATGCATGGGGCTATGAGCCTTGTACGATTGCGGATATTAAGTCTTATAAGCCTGAGCATAATAGCATTGGTATAAGTACACCATATAGTTATGATAAAGCAAAAATAGTTGTGAAAGAGATGATTGATTCATTAGCTTTGGATCTTGTTGAAAAGCGTTTAGTCACAAAACAAATTGTCCTAACTATTAACTATGATAAGGAAAATGTCGTTAACTACAAAGGTGAAATTACAACGGATCGTTATGGTAGGAAAATACCCAAACATGCTCATGGTACAACCAACTTGGATAGGTATACATCTTCCTCTAAACTCTTAACAGAATATATATTAAAGCTTTATGATCGTATAGTTGATAAAGGTCTAACCATAAGAAAAATCAATATATCTCTAACCAATGTCATCAATGAAGATATGGCTGATTTAAAACCACAAGTTAAACAGTTTGATATCTTTTCTAAATTTGAAGAAGATTATGAAGAACAATTACAAATAGATCTAGAAAAAGAAAAACGTGTTCAAGAAGCTACATTAGAAATCAAAAAGAAATTTGGTAAAAATGCGATATTAAAAGGTAGAGACTTTGAGGAAGGAGCCAAAGCTAAAGAAAGAAATGAAACAATTGGAGGTCATAAGGCATAATGGCAACATTTAGAAATATTCATGATTATTCAGATATTATCAATCAACCTTATCAAAAATCCACAAAACATCCTCCTATGTCTACTTTAGATAGAGCTGCCCAGTTTGCCCCTTTTGCAGCACTCACAGGACACAAAGAAGCAGTGTTAGAAACGGCACGTTATGTTTCTTCTAAAAAGATATTGGATGATGATCAAAAACATATTATCAATCAACAACTACGAAAAATAAAAGCTCATTTTACAATAGAGTTAACATACTTTGTTGCTGATGCATACAAAACAGGAGGAGCATATATAACAGATATCATTTCTATTAAGAAGATTGATGAATACGAAAAAGTGATTATCACGACTAATAATCAAAAAATTAAAATAGAAGATATATATGAAATACTAGAGATACGTAATCTCTAGTATTTTTTAAATGCTGTTTACAAATTTTATGAAAAAATTGAAATAAAATATAAACCTAATTTCATAATGAATTTAAAATATTTTCATTATTTATCTCGTATGATAATTTGAACACAGGAGGTATGAGCATGATTAATTTTGAATATCAAAATCCAACAAGAATTATTTTTGGAAAAGGCTCTATTAAAAAGTTGAGTCAAAAAGTATTAAAATATGGAAACCATGTATTATTGATTTATGGTGGAAAAAGTACTAAAGAAAGTGGGTTATATGATACTATTAGTCAACAATTTGAAGCTAATAATATTCAATATGTGGAGTTATCGAATATAAGAGAATCACTATTAGAATATGTTTATCAAGGTATTGATTTGTGTAAAGAAAATCAAGTTGATGTGGTTATTGGTATTGGTGGAGGATGTTGTATTGATATTGCGAAGTCTATTGCATTAGGAGCAGCAAATGATGTTGATATATGGGATGTGTTATCAAGAAAAGTATCGTGGGATGGATTAGATGCTTTACCTATTGGAGCTATTGTAACGATTGCAGGTAGTGGTAGTGAGATGGATGGTAATAGTGAAATTGATAATCATGGTATTAATGGTAATATTGGCTCTTTTGTTAAGACATACCCAACATTTTCCATATTAGATCCTGAATTAACATATTCAGTGCCATTTAGCTTAACAGCTTATCATGGTGTCACAATTATTATTCAAACTTTAGAACAATATTTTCGTGATACTAATTGTACACCTATACAGGATGGTTTTATTGAAACAATCTGTAAAACAGTTATTGAATCATTAAAAACATTAAAAGACAATCCTCAAGATTATGATGCAAGAAGTCAATTAATGTGGGCGAGTGCCCTTGTAACTAATAGAATATTAGGCAGAGGAAAACAAGCACCTTGGGTAGCAGGACCATTGGGGCATATGATTGAAAAGAAAACAGGATTGAATTATTCAAAATCTATTGCTTTAACATTTCCAAAATATATGATGGTATGTTATAAGGATAATTTATCATTGTTTAAGCAGTTTGCGATTAATGTGATGAACGTTGATGAAGATTTATCTTGTGAAGAAATAGCTTATGAAGGTGGAAAGAGATTACAGGATTTCTTTGTATCTATATGTATCGCAAGCAATTTGAAAGAATTGGGTTATACTTTTACTTCATATGAGGAATTTCAGTAAGAAATTGATGCTTATGCTTCAAAGAATGTTGTTTCAAAAGAAGATTTAGAAAAAATTATACAAATGACGATAGGAGGATAAATATGTTATCAGATTCAAAATTAGGTTTCGGTTTAATGAGATTACCAAAAAATGAAAATGGAACAATACAAATAGATAAAGTACAAACAATGGTTGATGCCTTTATGAAAGCAGGTTTTAATTATTTTGATACAGCTTATGCTTATGCCGGTAGTGAAGAAGCGATAAGAAAAACATTGGTTGAAAAATATCCTAGAGATTCATTCACGTTAGCTGATAAAGTACCAGCCTGGAAATTAAAGAATAAAGAGGATGTAGAAAGAATATTTAATGAATCATTATCATTGTGTGGTGTTGATTATTTTGATTTTTACCTGTTACATAGTGTTGATGCCACGCATTTACCAACATATGAAAAATATGGATGTTTTGATTTTTTAAAAGATATGAAAAGACAAGGTAAAATTATATATCGGGTTTTCTTATCATGATGATGCTGAACTATTAGATCAAATATTGAATAATCATCCTGAATTTGATTTTGTGCAATTACAGCTCAATTATCTTGATTGGAACAACCAAGTTGTTCAATCAAAGAAAAATTATGAAATAGCTAAAAAACACCATAAACCTATTGTTGTTATGGAACCAATTAAAGGTGGTACACTAGCAAGTTTTCCTGATGATATTGAAAAAAACATATAAAAACTATGCTCCAAATAAATCCATGGCTTCATGGGCACTACGCTATATTGGTTCATTAGATGGTGTTATGACAATATTATCAGGCATGTCAACTGTTGAACAAATGAATGATAACTTACAAACAATGACAGATTTTCAAACTATTAATGAAGAAGAAAAACAATTGATTGAAAAAGTCACGCAAAAGGTCTTGTCATTCCCAACAATTCCATGTACGAAATGTCGTTATTGTACACCAGGATGTCCAATGAATATTCAAATCCCTGATTTGTTTACAGCTTACAATAGTGCAAAAACATATGGTTCAGATCTTCGTTATAAGACTTATTATAAAATGCATAGTCAAGGTGACCATAATATTGCGAGTCAATGCATCGAATGTGGACAATGTGAAAGTGTCTGCCCTCAGCATTTACCTATTATGAGTTATTTAAAAGAAGTAGCGAAAGAGTTTGATTAAAAAATTTCTATTTCAAATACTGTAAATTCATACTCAATTTATAATAAAAGATGTATAATAAAAAAATGAAAACACTTTCAAGAGGAGGTAAATAGAAATGAGTTTTCCAAAAGATTTTTTGTGGGGTGGAGCTGTAGCTGCAAACCAATGTGAAGGAGCATATTTAGAAGATGGTAAAAAGTTATCAGTACCTGATATGTTATTAGGTGGAGATGTTAATACACCAAGAACTTTCTTACCTAAGACAGATCCTGATGCATTCTATCCTAGCCATGAAGCAATTGATTTTTATCATCACTATAAAGAAGATATTGCTTTATTTGCTGAAATGGGTTGGACAGTATTTAGATTCTCTATTAACTGGGGTCGTATTTTCCCTAATGGTGATGATGAAGAACCAAATGAAGCTGGTTTAGCTTTCTATGAAGATGTTATTGATGAATGTAAGAAACATGGTATGGAACCATTAATTACTTTATGTCACTATGAAATTCCTTGGAATATTGTTACAAAATACAATGGATTCTCTGATAGAAGAGTTATTGATATGTTTGTAAAATATGCAACTACTTGCTTTAAACGTTATAAAGATAAAGTTAAATATTGGTTAACATTTAACGAAATCAATATTGCTTGCATGGGTGAAGGTGGTATTGGTAACTTATATGGTTTAGGTATTATGGATCCTGAAGATGTAAATGCTGATCATAGAATTCCATTAGATCAATTAAAATCAAATGAACAAACAACATTTGAAGCATTACATAATGAATTTGTAGCAAGTGCAAAAGCTGTTATTGAAGGTCATAAGATTAACCCTGATTTCATGATTGGTAACATGATTGCTCATACTACATTGTATCCATTGACTCCTAATCCAAAAGATATTCTTGCTGCATACAATGATGATAACTTCAAGAATAACTTCTGTGGTGATATCCAAGTACGTGGTGAATATCCAACATATATGTTTAGATATTTCAAAGAACATAACATTGATACTTCATATATTACTGAAGAAGATAAAGCAATTATCAAAGAAGGTACTGTTGACTTCTATACATTCTCATATTATATGTCTAACTGTGTAACAGTTGATGAAAATGCCGAAATGACTGCTGGTAATATGTCTAAAGGTGCTAAGAACCCATATTTGAAAGCATCTGACTGGGGATGGCAAATTGACCCTGATGGATTACGTTATACATTAAATATGTTACATGATCGTTATCCACATACACCATTAATGATTGTTGAAAATGGTTTTGGTGCATTTGATAAAGTAGAAGAAGATGGATCTATTCATGATAGTTACAGAATTGATTACTTCAGAGAACATATTAGAGCAATGGGTGAAGCATTAGAAGATGGTGTACCTCTAATCGGTTATACAACTTGGGGACCAATTGACTTAGTATCTGCTGGTACTGGACAATATGCTAAACGTTATGGTTTCATTTATGTTGATAGACATGATGATGGAACTGGAGACTTCTCAAGAAGCAAGAAAGATTCATTTGATTGGTATAAGAAAGTCATTGCTAGCCAAGGTACTGATTTAGATTAGTAAAGAAAAAGCGCTCTATAAATGGGCACTTTTTTTATTTTTTAATAAATGTTGGACGACAAATGGACGACACATCTATAATTCGTCTATAAATTCAACCATTAAAGCACGATGTTTTTCATATACATGAGCATATGTGGTTCTCAGCATTGTAACAGTATGACCTAACCTTTCAGCAAAGAGAATTTCCGACATCATTGGATTTGATAAAAGATATGACGCGTGCGAGTGCCTTAATCCATGTATTGTTATTTTTCTGACTCCAGATTTTTCAACATCAGCATCAAACCATCTTCTGTATGTAGACGAATGATGCCACCTTACATCAGCAAATACATAATAATCATCATTGAATCCGTCAAGCTTTTTACATCGCTCATATCTTGCCTTCAAAGATTCATTTAATCGATTTGGTATATCTATCACTCTTATTGAATTTTCGGTCTTAGGCGATGTTATTTTGCTTGTACGACCACTCAACGACTTTGTGATATGCAGTTTTTTGTTTTCAAGATCTATGTCCATCCACTGAAGAGCCGCAAATTCTCCAATTCTGACTCCAGTAAGAAACAGAAACTCATATATTTCTTTATGATCCTGATTTTCAACAGTTGCTATGAATTCATTGAATTCATCTACTTCCCAGAAGTTGCTTTCGCTGACCTTTTTCTTTTTTACTTCATTAGGGTTCTTTGGTGGCTTGATACCTTGGCAAGGATTGGATGATAACAGTTCATGATTAACAGCAAAGGAAAAAAGGCCAGAAAGGTGATGGAGAAAGGCAGCTACTTGTGAATCACAATATATTCTCCCGTTAATGCCATTGACTGCAATATCATTGATCCATCTTCTTATATCAAGAGATTTTATCTCGTCAATGAATTTGTTTCCAAATGATGGGAGGATGCATAATTCCTCGTAATGTTTATACAGACATCGCGTTGATTCTTTAATAGCTGTCGTCGCATCCTGCTGATATAGTTCAACTAGAGCACTCATCTTTATTCTACCTTTCCCACCTTTTATCTTAAGCAGGAAAGCCTCTTCAGCAGCCTTCGCATCCCTTTGACGATCAAAGCCTCTCTTCTTGTAATCGTGTCTTTCTCCTGAAAGATCTCTATACTTGCCCGTGTAGTACCATTTTCCGGTTTTTGGGTCTTTATGTACAGACATTTTTTAAACCTCCTCCTATTAAATTTTCATTTGTTATGATATAAAAGGAGGGTTGATAAACAATTAATGATGTGTGGTACATTTTTATATTGATTCTCAACGCAAGACATGTTCTGCGGTCCAGGCAGAATGTGTCTTTTTATTATATTCATAGCTTGATTTTAATTGAAAATAAGATATAATTAAGTTGCATATTGAATAAGTATAATTAAAGCATATCATCGAACATCGAACATAATGTCAAATGCAAATCACGATAATGGGAAGGGTAGAGAGACGAGCCTCTATCTTTTCTTTTTCTTTTGTGATATAATACATATGTCATCATGAAAAGGGCGATGCCAGTCAATGTCACCAAATCTTAACTTAATGACATTGCCCTACCAGGATTTTTATGATGATGTGATAAAGAAATTAC
>JAJQDJ010000146.1:11664-12343 GCA_021202205.1 Erysipelotrichaceae bacterium | reverse complement strand
CATTATAATGAAATTGGGAGTTGATAAAATGCTTTGGTTTATTATATTAATTATTTGTACATCATTAGATTGCTTTGTATATGCTATTGAAAAAGGAGCAACTACTAATGAATTAACCATTAAAAAAGCCTCAAAACATAGTTTGGTATTTGGCTTGACAAATATGATGATGATTCTGATAGGTTATATCATTGCAGACATCTTTTTTACAGAAGAACTCATTAATATCAATCGTTATTTTGCTTGTATTGTTTTGGTCTTTTTAGGATTGATGTTCTTTTTAAGACCATTTTTTTCAAAGGAATTTGTTGAAAGATTGAATTTGAATTTTAATTGTATGGATAGTTTTAAAAAAGCAAGGATTTTAGGAATTGATATATTACTTATAGGTGTTTGCTTTTATTACTTAAATATCGCTCTTATCAATCAATTAGTTATAGCGTTTTGCTTTTCCTTTGTAGCTGTATATTTAGGCTTGTTTTTAGGCTACTATTTAGGTGCAGCATATCAAAAAGGGATTTATACAACATGTGGCATATTATCTTTGCTTGTTGCATTTGTACAAATATTTTCAATTTTATAAGGAGTGAAATATATGCCTCTTTATAATAAAATTAATATGAAAGATCTTCTTTCTGAAGGATTATATTTATTGATTTTAGAAAAACCCTTTGAAAAG
>JAJQDJ010000146.1:0-11654 GCA_021202205.1 Erysipelotrichaceae bacterium | reverse complement strand
AAATATGTGATAAAACAGGTGTCATTAGAGGAACATTTTATAATCATTTTATGGATAAATATGATGCTTTAGAATATTTAACACAGCGCATGATTTTCAACGATTTCGATATGAATCAATTTGACGCGCGTATTGAATCAAGTGGAAAGTTTGCTATGCATACACTTGAGGTTATTTATGATAAACAGGAATTCTTTCGTCGTGCATTTACTATTACAGGTCAAAATAGTTTTGAAAATATGTTAGAAAATATTTTTACTAAGTCATATATATCTATTTTTGAACATTTTGATGTTGATTTTTCAAAGACGCCAGTCACCAAGGAATATTTGGCACGATATTTAGCTTCAACTTCTATATTTATATGTCGTGATTGGGTTAAAACAAATTACAAACAAACGCCTGAGGAAATATTTGAAATATTTAGATTCTTATGTTCATACAGTTTAACGGACTTTGTTTATGAAAATGCTAAAAGTGATAATTAAGAGAAATGAAACATTCAATTCATAATTCTAGTTTATGATACACATGTCAATGATTTATTGACACTCCACACTCTTACTACTTCTCTCCCCTGTAAGAGCTTGTGGAGTTTTTTCTTGTTTATTGTTAGAATAATGTAGTATAATAAATTAGGGTGAGAAAAGTGAAAGATATTGATTATATAAACACTTTTTTTAACATGATTTATCATAATGAGCAGGCATATATGAGAGATATTGTCTCATCTTTTGATTATATTCAAGGTTTTTGTGAGTGGCTATTATCAAGAAATATTGAATGTGATGTTTTTCGTAGCATTATTGAATCAGATACACATCTGTTTCGACCTGTTATGAAGGCTTCTGACATCAATCATTTATTACATATTCCTTTTACTGAAGAGGTTCAAAGAATTTCTGAAACATATATCAATAGAACCCATATTGTTTTCATTCCTGGTTTTGATGAAGAAAGTGTTTTCCATATTGATGAGTTAGAAATACAAGGATTTTGTATCTATAATATTAAAGATTATTTTCAACTATCTGATTTATCATTCTATGATCCTTTTAATGCTTTTTTTCATGCCATGAATCATGCTGATAAGTGGCCGGGTGTTTTGGCATTTAATGAAAATGAACGTATCTTTATACCTATCCATAATGAAAGTGATTTAAAAGCTTTAAAACAATTTATAGAGTGGGGTTATGATTTATTTCAAATATATGATGTTTATGAAGATGATTCTTATTTTGTACATATAAGTGATACGCATTTTGGAGGAATGAATAAGACAGAACAGGGTTTGGATCGCCTTTATAGTTCACTTGATCATATTGTTCCTTTATTGAAATCGAATCAGCCTCTAAAGTTTTTGATTACAGGTGATTTAATGGAACTACCTAATCGTAAAAATATGTATATAGCTCATGATTTTATGATAGATTTAAAAAAGAATTATAAAGCAGATGTGACTTTTATATTGGGAAATCATGATGTTATTGTTCATGGCTTTAATTTTGGAAGGATGCAAAAAAGTAAAGTTATTGCATATTTATTAGGGGAAAGTATCAAGGTATTGGAAGATGAAAAGATTATTCTAATCAAGATGGATACGACCAGCGAAGGGAATCTTGCTAGAGGGAAGGTTGGTCATAGGCAATTGGATGAAATAGATGATGAATTATCAGTGATTGATCATATTGAAGATTATACTATTATTGTTATGTTGCATCATCATGTTTATCCTATTACGAAAGCACAATTTATTAAGACAAAATGGCATGAAAAGACATTTATTAATAATATTGTGGAAACTTCCAAGGTATTAGTAGATGCTCCATTGCTCATTCAGTGGCTAAAGAAACATCGTATTCAATATGTGGTACATGGTCATAAGCATTTGCCTTTCTTTAGAAAAGTAGATGGGATTTATTATATAGGCGCAGGTAGTGCTACGGGAGGATTAAAAGAAAGTAAGAGTCGTTATATTTCATATAATTTATTGAAGTACAGTATATCGCAAAAGAGAATGACAATATGTATGATATTTTATGATGATAAGGCTAAAGCTGAAAGGCAACGTGTCGAAGTTTATTTGTTTAGGGGTGATGATAATGCATGATATGATTTTGTTTTATAGTTTTTCTAAAGGATTTGCTAAACCAGTACCGATGGATTATTATGACCTTGTGTTAGCTTTTTTAAAGCAAGATAGTTTTTATCAAACAGTTATTCATTATGACGATTTAACCTCTTGTTTACAGCAATGTTTATTGTTGAAGCCAACATTAAAGGAAGATATATTACAGGCTATGGATGAATTTCAGGAAGATAAGTCTAAAATATTGGCACAATGTTTGTTGAAGCAAGTACTTTCTTTTGATTTTTTTGATTTAATGATGTGTGGTGTTGTTTTAGATAATCATATAGGTAGTGATGAGGTAGCTTATCATTTTGGTCAATTAGCGTCACTGATGAGTTATGAAAAGATTTTAGAAATGCTTCATCGTCCTAATTATCGTATTGTTATGTTACAAAGTGAAAGTTTAGGTAAAGATGTTGACTTATCTAAGTTAAAACAATTACCTAATATTACTATTTATGAAACAACAGAACAATCACAGGTACGTGAAAAAATTCTTAATGCTGATATTGTTATTACGAATAAGAATCTTATGAATGAAGACACATTACATGATTTGAAGCAATTAAAACTTATTTGTCTTACTGCTACTGGGGTCAATAATGTTGATTTAGACTATTGCCAAGATCGTCAAATTCAAGTGAGAAATATTAAAGGTTATTCAACAGATACAGTAGCACAGCATACTTTGGCTTTAGCGCTTCATTTAATCGAAAAAAATAATGCTTATGATACTTATGTAAAATCAAAAGCATATGAAAGAAGTGGTCAATTTAGTTTCTTTGATTATCATTTTCATGATATCTCCTCTTTAACATGGGGAATTGTTGGCTTAGGAGCTATAGGACGCCGAGTTGCTGAAATTGTTTCTGTGTTAGGTGCACATGTGCAATATTTTTCAACCAGTGGACAAAATAACACTGATGATTATAAACAAGTTGATTTTGATACATTATTGCAAACATCAGATGTCATTTCTATTCACGCTCCATTAAATGATCAAACGCATTATTTATTTGATAAAGAAGCCTTGCTACAAATGAAAAAAGAAGCATATCTCATTAATATTGGTAGAGGAGGTATCATCGAAGAAAAAGCTCTTGTTGATGTCCTCAATGCGGGGTATTTGGCTGGTGTAGGATTGGATGTATTTGAACATGAACCTTTAGAAGAAAATGATATTATTTATAGTATAGAAAATATGAATAAGGTGATTTTAACACCTCATGTTGGCTGGGGTTCTATTGAATCTAGACAAAGATGTGTCGATGAAACATATCAAAATGTTATTAGTTATATTAATGATGAAAAAAGAAATATTGTGGTATAAGAAAAGTCTTGAATAAGACTTTTTTAAATATTATGACGATTTTCGTGATAATTGTTGTGATGCTATCATATTGGCATGATTTAAGGTATCATTCCAGTTATAGTTTTTCTTTTGATAAGCAATTATTCCACCTATATGGCTATCACCAGCGCCTACGCTACTTTCAATTTTTTGAGCTATTGATGACACAACAAAATGATTATTATTATCATAATAAAAGCAACCTTGTTTTCCTAAAGTAACAATAATGCTATTGTGCGTTAACTCATATAACGTTGCAGCTGCTTGGTTGATATCATTAAGTTTTGTATAGGATAATAATTCCTGTTTATTTAAATGAATAATTGGATGTAAAGCAAAGATTCTTTATAATTTATTGCTATCGATTTGATTAATTCTTGGCCCTGGAGCAAAATAAACAGTTTTATCTGCATATTTTTCTAAAAACTCAATAATATTGTTACCAGTTGTTTCTTCAATTTCTAAACCACAAATATAGATACAATCATAATTATGCATATTTAATACATTAAAATATTCTTTTTGAAAAAAATATTCGGTTCCATGTTCACATATAAAAGTTCGTTCACTACTATCATCTACAATACAATAACAACACCCATTATTTTTATTATTTTCTATAAGTATAGGAATATGTTCCTTTATCAAATTCTCTCTTACAAATTCACCGTATATACCTGTTCCAACAGGAGCAAATAAATCAAAGGGAACATTTAACTGCTGTAAAATATGAGCAACATTATATGCACAACCGCCAAGCTGTAATTGTTGTTTGATAATATTTTCATCACCACTGATTTTTGGATACTGATGAACACGAATAATGACATCACATACACATGATCCTATAATTAAAGCTTTTAACATTTTTATCACCTGGTCTATTATAACAGAAATTTTCATGGAGTTCTTGGAATTAATGGTTGTTTGTAAGAAAAAATATTGTTATAATGCGGATGAAGGAGTGGAAAAGATGGAAAATGTGACATTGGTTGTTATGGCAGCTGGAATTGGAAGTCGATTCGGTGGTGGCATTAAACAGCTAGAAGCTATGGGACCTAATGGTGAAATTATTATGGATTATTCAATATATGATGCATTGAGTGTAGGTTTTAATAAGGTTGTTTTTGTTATTAGAAAAGATCTTGAGGAAGCATTTGATGAAGTTATTGGTCAAAGAATCAAGCAAAAAGTTCATGTTGAATATGCCTATCAGGAAGTAAAAAATATTTCTGAAAAATATCAGAAAATATTTGGTGAGAGAACAAAACCATGGGGGACAGGACAAGCTATATTAGCATGCAAAGATTTGATTCATGAACCTTTTTTGGTTATTAATGCTGATGATTATTATGGCAAAGAGGCTTATAAAGTAGCTTATGATTATTTGACTAGTGAAAGCACTCATGATGGTTTAAAAGCAAGTATGGTTGGCTTTATTCTCAAGAATACTTTAAGTGATAATGGCGGTGTTACCAGAGGAGTTTGTCAAGTAGCAAATGGTCAATTGGTGGATATTGAAGAAACGCATAATATTGAGCATATAGATGGTAAAGCGTTAGCTGAAGGTAGAGAAATTGATAAAGAATCTGTTGTTTCTATGAATATGTGGGGATTGTATCCGGATTTTTTAGATATTTTAGATAGTGGTTTTGATGAATTTTTATCAAATTTGGATGCTTCTGATCTCAAATCGGAATATTTACTACCAACTATTATTGGGGATTTATTAAATGAAGGCAAAATTAGCGTTGATGTATTAACAAGTCATGATGAATGGTATGGTGTGACTTATAAAGAGGACAAGGATTCTGTCAAAGCAAGTATTCAAAAATTAATTGAACAGGGATTATATCCAGAAAAATTATAAAAAAATAGTATACATCATGCATACTATTTTTTTATAACTAACTACTTATTTAACTTTGATATTTTTCTTCTGTTGCTAATAAAGCTTCGATATCACCTAATAATTGTCCTTTTTCATCTACGTTACCACAAATGTAATCCAATGATGCATTATAGAAACGTGAAAAACGAATCAATTTTCCTAAAGAAGGTTTTCTTTGATCTGACTCATATTGAGAAACAATAGGTTTTGACATTTTTAATGTTTCAGCAACTTGTTTTTGAGAAAGACCTGCTTCTTTACGTAATATTTTTAATCTTTCACCGATTGTGCTCATGCTTTCACCACCTTTGTTTTATTATACACTATATTTATTCGCAATGGGTAAAGTCCTTGCGAAATGCAACTGATTTTTTATTTTTTTTGCAATAATTGAAGAAAATATGAATAAAAGAAGAAAAAATATTCACATTTAAAGCAAAAATATACTGAACTCTCATCGTTTATCCTGTAAAATAGATAGAGGGAGGGAAAATTATGGCAATATTGCTATATAATCAACAGAAATGTTATCTTAATTTGGTCATAAAGAAGTTGAAACACTATTTTAAGGATATGATTCATATCTTTGTTTGCAGAAATTTAGAAGAATTAAGATTATATGATAATCAAATGATTGGCGTTATAATTATTGATGATATTAATATAGAAATTGTTCATCAATTAAAAATCGTACACAATGAATCAGACATTATTTTTGCTGGAAAAGATTATGATCATTTTCAAGAATTCAATAAGATAGGCATTAAAGATTATTTGATTATGCCTATAGAAATTGATGCTTTATGTGAAAGTGTTGTAAACACTGTTATGTTAAACAAAAGATGGTGTCTATCTATGAAAGATAATGGCATAAAACATGTTTTTGAATTAGATGAGGTCAAATATGCAGTGAAATATTATGATAATTTTTTTATTATGACGATTGCGAATGAGTGTTTTTTGGCATCTATTAAGAGTTATCATTATTTAAAACATTTGTTTTTCAATTATTTTATGCAAGTTAATCAAAGCGTCATGATTAATATGCAGTATATTGATTATTCTTGGAATTATCAGATTATTTTACAATCTTGTGAAGATTTTCAGGTTAGTAATCGATATATGGATAATATTATGCTTATGCGTTTTAAAGAGTAATTTTTTGGTAACAATAATAAAGAATACAAGGTATGATGTTATGGTTTATCAATTCATTCGTTGGTAAACATATGTGTATAAGTATCAATCATTTGTTCAATATAATCATCTAATTTTTCATTTTTCCTATATGCAATGACAATAGATGTGTAAAGTTGTTTATCGGTCAGTACTTCTCTATGTAATGAATGATCAATCATATCAATAGCACGTTGTGGAACAATGGCAACACCATAGCCATAGTGGGCATAAAGCAAGGAAGTATGTGAATCGTCACAAACAAATTTAATAAAAGGGTTGAAATGATATTGTAAACAATAGTCACTGATAAATGAAAGATATCTCTGATGAATAATCAATGGTACATTATGGAATTTTTTAATAGATGTCATAGAAGAATGAAAGAAGTGTTCTTGTCCAACAGCTATCATTGGTTCATTGCATAAAGGAATAGCATTAACCTGATTTTGGTCAAATGGTGTTCGAACAAAAGCCATGTCAATGTTGTGTGTTAACAGTAAATCAATCATTTCATAGGTGGAACCTTCATGAATACGAAAAGATAGTTTATGATCAGTTATAAATGTTTTATCTAAATAGGAAATGAGAGATCGATTTGACGATGTTACACCTATGCGTAGTACTTTTTCTTCTAAATCCTTGATTTCCTGAATTGTTAATTCACTAAGTGATAAGATTTGTAATGAACGTTTATAAAATAATTTACCAGCTTGTGTGAGCTCTATGCCACGGTTATTACGAATAATTAATTGAACATTTAATTCTTCTTCTAATTGTTTTAATTGCATCGATAAAGGTGGCTGAGCCATATGTAGTTTTAGTGCTGCTTTAGAAATGGTACCTTCTTCAACGATTGTTTTAAAATAAAGCATTTGTTTGATATCCATATTATTCTCCTATATGTAAAAAGTATAATAAATATATATAATATATATTTTACATATAATATCATTTTAATTATAATAAGACAAGAGAGGAGTCATAGTATGTGGAAAAAATATATTAAACCTTATCGCAAAGAAGCAATTACAGGATTTGTATTTAAATTAATTGAAGCATTTTTTGAGTTGATGGTACCATTGATTGTAGCCGACATTATTGATAATGGAATTGGTACTCACGATAATAATTATATTATAAGAATGGGTGCTTTGATGTTTTTATTGACTTTTGTTGGATATGGATGTGCATTGGTATGTCAATATTTTGCATCTAAGACATCACAGGGATTTGGCACTTATCTTAGAAATGATATGTATAAAGCTATTAATGCTTTTGATTATGATGAAATTGATGATATCGGAACACCTTCGTTGATTACACGTATGAGTAATGATGTTGTGCAGATTCAACTTGCAGTTGCAATGATTATACGTTTGTGTTCTAGAGGACCTTTTCTCATTATTGGTTCTTTGGTAATGGCATTTCGAATTAATGTTCAAATGGCTTTAATATTCTTGCTTTGTGCACCATTGATAGCTATAACAATTTATCTCGTGATGTTTAGATCATTGCCTTTGTATACAAAAATTCAAAAACAATTGGATCATTTAGCATTGGTATGTCGAGAAAATTTGTCAGGTATTCGTGTTATCCGCGCTTTTTCTAAACAACATTATGAAAGAAAAAGATTTCATGAAGCAACAAAAAAACAAAAAGATGAACAGATTGGTGTTGGTAAGATTGCAGCACTTTTAAATCCTTTTACGAATGTTATTGTAAACTGTGGTATTATGTTAGTGTTGTATGTTGGAGCTATTAAAGTTAATACAGGGATTTTAACTCAAGGGGAAGTTGTGGCTTTAATTAACTATATGAATTCTATATTATTAGCGATGCTTGCTTTTGCTAATACAATTTTGATTCTCATTAAAGCATCGGCTTGTTATAAAAGAGTAGAAGCTGTGCTCAATATTATGCCAACCATTCCAGGAGGTTATGAGAAAAATGAAATAAGTGATGCACCTCTTGTTTGCTTTGATCATGTTTCTTTTAGTTATCGTAGTGCCAAAGCAATAGAAGATGTTTCTTTTAGTATGGAGCAAGGAGAAACGATTGGTATTATAGGCGGAACAGGTTCTGGTAAAACAACTTTGGTGAATTTGATTGGACGTTTTTATGAAGCCGGCGAAGGGCAAATATATATAAAAGATAAACCAATACAAGATTATGCCTTAGATGAATTAAGAAATATGATGGGCTTTGTTCCTCAACAGGCTGTTTTATTTAGTGGGACAATTAGAAAAAATATATGTTGGGGCAAACAAGATGCTACTGATGATGAAATTAATGAAGCATTACGTATAGCTCAGGCAACATTTGTTTATGATTATGATCAAGGTATTGATACTTATATTAATCAGGATGGTCATAATTTATCAGGGGGACAAAGACAGCGTTTAACAATTGCTAGGGCATTGGTTAAAAAGCCTGAATTATTGATATTGGATGATAGCGCCAGTGCGTTGGATTTTGCTACTGATGCTGCTTTAAGAAAAGCATTGGCTTCATTAAATCAAACAACAATTATTGTCAGTCAACGTGTTAGTAGTTTGATGCATGCTGATAAAATATTGGTATTAAGCCATGGACAATTGGTAGGATTGGGTAGTCATAATGAATTGATGAAAGATTGTACAATCTACCAGGAAATCGTGCATTCTCAATTATCAAAGGAGGCAGCATAAATGGATACTAAGACAATTAAGCGACTTTTAACATTTTGTAAGCCTTATTTGAAATATTTATATTTGGCACTTATTTGTTCAGCTATTCAAATTATCTTTACATTGTTAACGCCTGTTTTAATAGGCCGAGCAGTTGATCATGTAGTAGGTGTTAATCAGGTAGATTTTCAATTGCTCTATCAAATACTTATTTATATAGCTTTAAGTGTTGTTGTAGCAGAAATTTTTGATTTATTGGTTGTTAGGTTATCTAATAAGATGACTTATGCCATTACTAAAGATTTGCGTGATCAATTATTTGAGCAATATTCAAAGTTACCTTTGAGTTATATTGATTCGCATCCCCATGGTGATTTATTAAGTCGTATGAGTAATGATATTGATTTAATAGGTGATGGCTTGTTACAAGGTTTTACCCATCTTTTTAATGGTATAGCAACCATTATAGGGACAATTTGTTTTATGTTGTATATCAATATTCCTATTGCAATTATTGTTATAGTTTTAACACCTTTATCATTGGTTGTGGCTACTGTTATTGCTAATAAGACATATAAATACTTTCAAGAACAATTAGCCTTAAGAGGCGAAATGAGCGCTTATGTAGAAGAAATGATAGGGCATCAAAAGATTGTGAAAGCTTTTGGCTATGAGAAAACCAATCAGGAAACTTTTGAAGAAATCAATCAACGTGTTTATGTTAGTGGTGTTAAATCACAATTTCTAGGTGCTTTAGCCAATCCTAGTACAAGAGTAGTGAACAATATCGTTTATGCTTCAGTATGTGTGGCTGGTTCATTGTATGTTGTTTCAGGACACATGAGTGTTGGATCACTGTCTAGTTTTTTAACTTATGCTAATCAATATACTAAACCATTCAATGAAATATCTAATGTTTTTACCGAACTACAAACAGCTTTAGCTTCAGCAGCAAGAATCTTTGACATACTTGATACCCCTATTGAAGAAGAGGTTCAATCACCTCAAACGATTACAAATCCTCAAGGACATATTCAAATAGTTGATTTATCATTTTCTTATGAACCACATCAAAAACTCATAGAAAATCTTAATGTTGAAGCCAAACCAGGACAAACTATTGCTATAGTAGGACCAACAGGATGCGGTAAAACAACATTGATTAATTTGCTGATGCGTTTTTATGATCCCCTTCATGGGCACATCTATATTGATGGTATTGATACAATGAATATGAATAGAGATTATCTACGCAGTCTCTATGGTATGGTTTTACAAGAATCATGGCTATTTAATGGTACAATTAAAGAAAACATTGCTTATGGAAGAAAAGCAACTGATGAAGAAATTATAGAAGCTGCTCAAAATGCTCATGCTCATAAATTTATTATACAGTTAAAAGACGGTTATGATACAATTGTTAGTGAAGAGGGTGGTAACTTATCACAGGGACAAAAACAATTGTTATGTATTGCTCGTATAATGCTTATGAAACCACCAATGCTTATCTTAGATGAAGCTACTAGTTCCATTGATACACGTACTGAAAGACAAGTTCAGGATGCCTTTGACACGATGATGCAAGGAAGAACAACCTTTATTGTTGCGCATCGTTTATCAACTATTCAAACAGCAGATCAAATTTTAGTCATGAATCATGGACAAATTATTGAACAGGGCAAACATGAAGAATTACTTAAAAAGAAAGGTTTTTATCATTATTTATATTATAGTCAATTTGATGTTCAACATTAATATAGGCAATATAAAAAGAGATTGTTTTCATATAAAACAATCTCTTCATCATTTAAAGATAGCTTTTCTAAGTTTTGTTTTATCTGTAAAGCGAGTTGAGAAATTAAAATCTTTTTGCATATACACAAATGACATTTTATTATCAAATGTAAAATTGACTTTTTTAAGCTTACGATAATCAATAACCATTCTTCCAACCATCATATTTTTCTTGCCAAGCAATACAATACTTGAAAGCATATAGGCATAAATTAAACTCATTAACGCAGCAGCATTCATACCATTTCTATAATAGCCACTATAACCATTGATGAGACCATAGATAGCAAAACCTATACCACCAATGAGACAAACAAGGTAAAGAATCGTTAAAAGTGTATAAACGATATATCCATTTTTGCTAAAACAAAATTTTAATTCTTTATCTTTTCTACGAGCATTAAATATTGTTACAATAATATTGAGGATAGAATAAGTAAACCAAAGTGTCACCACCACCATTATTACAGCTAACATGTCTAAAATCGTATCTTGCATAACAATGTACTTCCTTTCATATGTTCTTATTATACATGGATTTTTAATATTCGCAAAGAAAAAAATGAAATAAGTGAAATATTTGTTGAAAGCCCGTATTGTAAAATGAAACTGGAATTAAGGGAGGGCTGATTTGGAGGGCAG
>JAJQDJ010000294.1 GCA_021202205.1 Erysipelotrichaceae bacterium | reverse complement strand
CCCGTAAAGTCATTAACATATAATTTCTTAAAAATAAACTTAATGACATTGATCCAGGAATAGCTTTTTGATAATAGGAGAAATCTTCTGACATCATAAGAGGATCAATGAGTTCTAAATAATCTTCTGCTACAATATTTTTAAATTGGTTATATAAATGGTTATCATTCATAACAGGTGGATTCACTGGAGGTGGACTCCATATAATTTGACAACCATATGTTTTTTCTAATCCTTGATGAATATCCAATATATAGTCAACCAGCTTTCCATATAATGCTTCATCAAAGCAACGAAGTGTCCCTTCTATTTTTGTAGTAGAAGCCACACTGTTTCCAGAAGTACCTCCTTCTATTTTACCTATATTTAATAACACTGGAGAAAAACGTGTAACTCGACGTGCTATCATATTTTGGTATT
Source organism: Erysipelotrichaceae bacterium (assembly GCA_021202205.1). Lineage (GTDB taxonomy): Bacteria > Bacillota_I > Bacilli_A > Erysipelotrichales > Coprobacillaceae > JAJQDJ01. The sequence continues at coordinate 12,080 of JAJQDJ010000294.1, read as the reverse complement.
GTTGCCATAAATCACAAGCAATAGCAATACTGTCAATACCTTTTTGTGGTTCACCAGCATGGGCATCTTGACCGATGATTGTTACATTAACATCTCCACATAAAGCCATCAACGGCCCGCTTTTACAGGCAATAACACCCTCATCAACATCGGGCATCAAATGCATCCCAAATATAGCTTTCACATTGTATTTTTCAAAAACACCTGATGAAACGATAAATCTAGCAGCTGCAATTGTTTCTTCAGCAGGTTGAAAGATTAAAAGAATATTATGATTAAAATCATAATTGTTTTCTTTCAAATGTTTTGCAAATCCCAATAAAGCACTAATATGACCATCATGACCACAAGCATGCATGCAACCTTCATGTTTGGATTGATAATCTATATCATTGTTTTCTGTAATAGGTAAAGCATCAATATCACTTCTAAAAGCTATGGTTTTATTTTTTCCATAATCAATAAATACGATCGTTCCTGTTTCTACAACACTTTCCCAGTTATATCCCATTTTATCGAGTTCATTTCGTATATAAGCTGATGTTTGATATTCTTTCATTCCTAACTCTGGAATTTGGTGCAAATCCCTACGCCATTTTTTTAGTTGGTTCATCATCATCCCTCACTTTTACCATGAAATTATATCAAACTTCTCTTACATCAACAATATCAAATCGATGCTAAAATTGATGCTATTAAAAATAATACGCATATCACAATACATATACCTACTATCATATTCATATATCTTTTTTTGCTCTTATATTTTCTAAAATTTACTAAAATACAAGTAGTATAAAAAAAACTTGTTAATAATGCTCCAAAAGCTATGCCATAAAATAAACCCATCATATAATCAAAAACAGGTAAGGTACGATTATCCTTAATCAGCATCATAACAAACGCAATAGCCATAGCACATGTTCCTATAATATTGATGATTCTCATTCTTTTTAATAATACTTCTTTTTCATTTTCAGCATAATCACTTATTAACTGAGTCCTTTCATCATTCATCATCTTACTTTTCCTTTCTCCATTAATAATTTCACTCATATCAACATTATAAAAATGTGACAGTTCAACCAACATACTCAAATCTGGCATATTATACCCATTTTCCCATCTTGACACGGAACGATTAGAGACATTAAAGTATTCTGCCAATTGTTCCTGTGTTAATCCCTTCTCATTACGTAATTCTTTTAAGAATTCACCTATTTTCATTTGATTCATAATCTACCTCCAAACTATAATTTATCAAAATAATAAAAAAATAAAATGACATAAAGCGAGAATGTCATGTTATGGTGACTGTTTTACCTTCCATCAGTTTTTCTGTTGGAATTGTTTTAGACATGATATGACAAAATCCATCAACTGCTACATCACTGCTAATAGGTGGAAAAGCATTGTCATAATGATCAAGTAATACTCTTTTGGGTTTTAATATATGAACTATTCTTTGATTATGTTTATCAATATCACTTCGACCTTGATGAGGTAGTATTAAAGCATCAGCATGCTTAGGATAATCAATATTATTATCTAAATCAGCACTGCCCATTAATTGGATACGTTGTCCATTTGATTCTATTTCATAAAACAATGTTTCGTTATTTTCTTTATATAGAACATTCATAAAACATAAATGTAGTGCTCTAGGGAGTTGTTTCCACGTCTGTTTACTTAACAACAATTCTTTTACAATACCTTTATCAAATTGTATATGTCTACTTTGAAAAACTTTCACTGTTGTACAATTGAATTTTAGGATATCATTTGGTTTTATAAGACATAATTTATTTTGAGGAAATCCCTGTGAATATAATGTATGATAAGGCGTTTTTGTTAAGTATATATGAGAATTTCTATCATGATACAGTTCATTGATACTAGATAAATGGTCTAAATGACCATGAGTGATCAATATATGATTGTAATTTTGAAATATATTTTGTCGTTCTTGTTTAACTTCTGTTGATTCACTATTTTTAGGTAAATATTTCATATAAGGATCAAATAATAATGAAATATCACTTGTTTCAATGAGAATTGAGGCTGTCCCATACCATGTGACTTTCATAAGAACTACACATCCTTTTGTGTTTTAAACTTATATAAGCCAAATCCTTTTAAACTTTCAACAACATCATAAATATTTTTGCCATCATTATCTTCATACAAAAAGCAAGATCCTTGGAGATTCTCATTCATCAATTGATAAGGTGTTATCATCTGATTATCTTCATGAATATCATTATCTTCAAAAATATCTCTAAAATTTACAACATCACGATTATATACATCCACCATATTACATTTAGATTTTCCTATTTGTCCATGATCAAAGGCAACACCAAAGCTACTTAATCCATCATTTAAAAGTATATCTTCAAAAAGATAAAAGATGCCACTTACTTCATCAGCTGATAATCTTTTTAGAAAATACACATCTTTATGCAAATAGCCATCATCATATTTTTCTTCATCATCTAATAAAGTCGGTACTTCGATAAAGATAAAAAATGTTTCATTTTCTAATCTACGAATGAATTGCTCTATTAATGTCATAATATGATGTGTTTCTACGACTGCTTCAATATGATTTTTTCTTGGCATTCGATAAGCTTCTTTTAACACATCATAGTTTTCAATTTTTGCCCCTTTTATTAAATCAAACATACATTTACTCCTTTGCTTTATATTCATTTTAACATATATAAAAGATATTCAATCAATGAATATCTTCAAATATCACTTATACTTCACTATTTTCACTTGAAGGTGTTTATATTCAGGATGTTTACTGTTTGTATGATAACTTATACCTATTAACAGTATTTCATCATTGCTTTCTACTTCCTGAATATAGTTTTTATCAATGATTTGTTGTATTGCCGATTCTGGCGTATCATTAACTTTAAGTTCAATAATGATTGCAGGTATATCGTTTATTGGTCTAAAAATCATATCACAACGACCTTTACCACTCTTATCTTCACGTCTAATATAATAGTCATCTCGAGCTTTAATATAACACAATGTAAGCAAGCAAGCCATACTATTTTCGTCGTTATAATGAAATAAATCTATTTCTTTATCATGTGCATCCTCAATCATTTTGGCTAATGTAGCTTCATCTTCATTCAAGGTTGCTTCTAATATACGTTCACTTCTCTCCACTATATCCTGCACACTACCCATGCTTTTTCTTGATAATACTTCTTCATATTTAAGCATAAGTTCATGATTAGGAATATATAAACAACCATTATGATACGTTAAAAAGCCAAATATTACCATTGCTGACAATATATTATTTCTAGTTTTTAGTTCTTTATTGGAAGCTGAATAACCTTCCAATTTGATTTTAACTGGAATATCTGATACCAATTGAATAACATCTTTTTTAACAGCATCAACATTATTTTCAATACAATCAGATATCTCACTCATGGGTCCAGTTTCTGTCCAATAATTATCACAATATCCATTACTTAATGCATTGGTAACACTACGTGGATTAAAAAGTTTTTTATCATCCATAGTATAATATCCATCATACCAGTACTCAAGTTCCTCATATTTCATTTCATTATATTGTTTACAAAGATTATTAACTTCCAAGTCAGTAAAGCCAAAGAAATCAGTATATTTTCGATCATTGATAAAATTATATTCATTAAAATTATTTAGCTCAGAACCAGATGAGTATTTTGCAATAGGTAATATTCCTGTCATATAAACTAATTGTATATAAGATTTATCTTTCGTTAATTCTTTAAGAAATTTAAGATATTTTTTATTATCTTGATCATCCATGAAACTCTCATAAAAGATACTATCCCATTCATCCAATATAAATACGAATTTTTCATTCGTTTTTGAAAACCAATCATAAATATGATCATATTGTCCTATAGTAATATGATATTGATTTACAAGATCTTCTTTAAGCTTTTCTTTAATTGGTGTAATAATGATGTACATTCATCATCCATTCTGCTCAAATCCATATATATAACATTATATTGATTAAGATATTTAAAATAATTATCAGTTTGTGCAATATTCAAATTATCAAATAATTCTTTGGTATCATATCCTTTTGTATAATAAGCAGCTAGCATATTCGCATTATAAGTTTTTCCAAATCTACGAGGACGTGTAATACATATAAATTTTTCTGAACGCTTGCTTATACATGCTGATACCTTATCAATCAAAAGAGTCTTATCAACATAAATATCATCATGAACAGATTCTATATATTGATCTATAAATTCATAAGTATTTAAATAATTCATAAAATCACTCCTTGTATTCATTATAAACTATTTTATTTATTTATTCCACGAATAATTCATAAACAAAAAAGAAGTTAAATATTAACTTCTAAAGTGCCCCATGATCAACTTGTATAACACAATCATAGGTTGGATTTATTTTTTTTACATCATCATTAATAAGCTTTTTTAAAAACGAATGAGATATTTGATCTTCTGAAGGTACCAATACATCAAAAATAAGATTGGTATGAGTAGGACCCGAAACAATACGAAAATCATGAATACTATACTTGATATCTATGTTTTTTACAACATCAGTGACTTTTTCTTTCAGTTCATTGGTCAAAGGATCATCCAAGTCTAATGGATCCATATGAATAGTTGTCAGAATATGATATTGTTTAAGTATATCTCTTTCAATATGATCAATACAATCATGCGTATGCATGATATTTTCTTTACTATTGACTTCAACATGTAATGTCATATATTTTCTACCCGGACCATAATCATGAAGCATCAAATCATGAATACCATGAACAACTTCATAAGACATGACAAAATCTTTTATTTCCTCCACAAGCTTAGGATCCGGTGCTTTACCGAGTAACGGATCAACCGTATCTTTGAATATTTCAATACCTGACTTTAAAACAACCAATGATACAATAGTACCAATCATACCATCCACTGGTAAATCTGTTACCAAACATAAACTTAGTGAAAGAAGCGATGCAGATGTTGTTATAACATCATTAAGACTATCTTGAGAAGCAGCTAATAAGGTTGATGATTGTATCTTATTACCCGCTTTTTTATTAAATGATGCCATCCATAATTTCATAAAAATAGAAATAACCAATACAATTACTGCATTAAGCGTAAAAGTTAAAGATTCAGGATAAAATATTTTAACGATAGAATCTTTTAATGAAGTAAGAGCCACCATTAATATCAAAAATGAGATAACCAATCCCATAATATATTCATAACGACCATGTCCATATGGATGTTCGCTATCAGGATGCTTGCTAGCAAGCTTAAAACCAAATAAGGAAGCAAGATTACTTCCCATATCTGATAAATTATTAAAACCATCTGCCTGGATAGCAACTGAACCTGTAATATAGCCAAATAATAATTTAAATACAACCATTATACCATTACAAATAATGGATAAAATACTACATAATGTTCCATAGCGTTCTCTTATTTCTATAGATTCAACATCTTCATAATTTTTTATAAATCTCTTAACAAGAATATCAAACATGATATCACCTAAAATATTGTATTAATTTTTTTAAGATAAATATTACGGCCAACTCTATCAAGTAGTTCAAATTCTTCTAATTCATTGATATAACCATTAATTTTTGCTTGATCAACAGCTTTATGAGCTAAGTTTTTTAGTATTTCAATGGTTGATGGATTATCATCTTTAATATAACCATTGCCTTCTTTATCGTAAGATGGACTTTGAAGCAATGCATTTAATAATGCTACAAATCCCCATTTCACTTCTAAACGTACCATTTTATATTCCTTTGTATCAAACAAGGCATTAGGAACATAATACTCATCATCATAACCCTTTAAATTTTCAATATCTTTTTTTGTATAATAAGTCATGTTAAAACCTCCGCCAAATGATTATATCATAGTTTATAAGATATCTCTATGTCTTTTTGTAAAAGTTGATACATCATCAAAACCAATACGCTGATATTCTTTTATAACATCTTCCTCATGTTCACCAACACGATCGCTTGTATGGCTATCAGTACCAACTGTTATAATGCGACCACCTAAATCATAGTAACGTTGCACTTGTTCAAAAGTGGGAAAACCACAATTTCCTCTTAAACTATAACCAGAAGTATTAACTTCAATACCCTTATTTTTAGAGATTAATGTTTGAAATATTTCATCAATCATATCCTGGTATAAACGATGATCAACTGAATTATCTCCATATGGACCATAACGACATATATAATCCATATGTCCTAAAACATTAAAACAATCAAAAGCTTGAACACATTCTAAAGTATTGGTAAAGAATTCTTTATGGGCTTGTTCTTTGGTTTTGTTTTTAAAATAGAGAGCTGGATCATAGAACTCAGTTTGATGAATGACATGAATAGAGCCAATGACAAAATCATAAGGATTGGCATTCACAAAGGCATTGATTTCATCAATGAAGTCTAAATCCAATCCCATTTCTAAACCGATTTTTATTGTAATTCGATTTTTGTATTCTTCTTTTAATGCATGTAGTTCTTTAAAATAAGATATTGTATCTAATTCAAAAGACATCTCTGGATAATCAAAATCACGATGATCTGTAAAACATATTTCATCTAAACCAAGTTTTATAGCTTGTTCAATATGTTCTCTTGGGCTTGCTTCACTATCTGCAGAAAATTTTGTATGCATATGATAATCTATTTTTCTCATAATATTCCTCCATGAATGTATTGTAGCATATTTTAGTGATGGCGACCATGAAGATATTTGATAATCATATCTGTCATCATATTAATCATCATCAGTATTACAACCATCCATAAAATAAGTGCAAAGATACTTGTCATATCAAAATTCACTCTTGCATTGTATAAGAGTTTTCCGATACCTTGTCTAGACGATACAAATATTTCTGCCATAACTCCTACTTTAAAAGCCATAGGTAAAGCCGAAGACACAGCGGAAGCTAAATAACCACCAATAAGTGGTAGATAAGCATATCGTAAATTAAAGAATAAAGAGTGATGATAAAGGATAATCACATCTTTAAGATCACGATCAATATGTTGAATACCACTCACAGTATTATGATAGAATATCGGTAAAATCATAAGCATAACAATAACTATTAAAGCTTGTAAGCTATTAAGCCATACCAATAATATTAATATATAACCTATTTGAGGTATTGTTTGCAATAAAGCCATAATAGGTTCTAGCAATTCATAAATATGATGATTCATTCCTGCACATATACCCAAAGAAACACCGATAACCATAGCTAGCATAAAACTCATAAATATACGTGATAATGTTGATAAGACTGATACATAAAATGAAGACATTGAAAGATAAGCCAGCATTCTTAAAAAGACATCGCCAGGAAAAGGCAAAATGACTTCCTTATCGACGATAAGGGAAGTCATTTGCCATAATACGATAAGTATAAAACAAGTTAGACATTTCTTTTTCATGAAACAAGCATGTCTTCACTAAATTCGATGTCATAAAGTTTTAAGAATTCTGTAATTTCATCAATACATTCACTTGCTTCAGTGTAATGAACATTTTGTCTTTCAATTGATTTAACAACAATTTCTACACTTGGAAGTCCCAAAGTATCAACCCCGATTTCTTCTAAATCAGCTTCCAAATCAGCATAATCGCCATTTGTAAATTCATCAATAGCTTCAAATAATGAATCATAGTTTGTACCATCTTTCATGAAAATAGCTGCTTGAGGATAACCTCCTCCGTATTCTTCTTGTAAATCTTTGATAATTGATAGTGTTATTCCTGCTTGAGAAGCTTTCGCAATTGTTGCAGTGGCAAGTGGTTCTGCAAGTAATCCAACTTCAACATTACCAGCTAATAATTGTTCTTGAACTAATGTTCCAGATTGATAGTAGGTTGGTGTTAATGACGTATCAATATTGACTGTTTCATAAATTTTTTGTGGAACAGCACCTTCACCAAATAAAGCAATTTCACCATCACCATCTAAAGCATCTTCGCTAGTTCCTACTAAGTATAAATTACCCCAAGTAATAACTGCTTTTAATTTATAACTTGTAGAATCTTTGCTCATTAATGTAGCACCTACATTAATTGGAGCAACAATGATATCATATTCACTATCATCCTTGGCAAGTTCTGCAGATAATTGATCACTACCATCAACGAAATCAATTGACCCCTCTGCTATAATATCACTATAGCTATCAACGAAAGCTAATGCTGGAGCACCTGTTGGGCATAAAATCTTAACAGTACTTGAACTATCTTCTACTGTAGTTGAACTACTACATCCTGCTACAGTAATAGCCATCATCAAACATAATAGATATTTAAGAATCTTTTTCATATAAAACTAATTCTCCTTATTGATATTTATCTCTCTTTGCGTAAGTTGTGTGCAACAAATGATGTGCTTTTTCACTATTAGGTGAACCTAAGTAATCAGCATATAATTGTTGGATTTGTGTGTTTTCGTGAACCTTTCTCACAGGCATAGCACGATCTTCATCATATAAAGCAGCAGCACGTGCAGCACGATGGTCAAAACCACTGTTTCTAACTTGTGCACTGACATATGATTGTCCACCACCATTAATACATCCACCAGGGCATCCCATAATTTCAATAAAATGATATTTAGATGTACCTGCACGAATTTCATCTAACAATGGTTTAGCGATTGTCATACTATGAGCGACTGCCACATAGACAGTCTTATCACCAATTGTGACTTTTGCCTCTTTTAGACCTCTTTGTCCTCTTACTGAATAGTATTCAATATAATCCAAGCTATCGCCACTTAAGACATCAACAACCGTACGTAAGGCTGCTTCCATAACACCACCACTAGCACCAAAGATAACACCTGCACCTGTATATTCACCAAATAAATTTTGATCAAATTCTTCGTCTTTCAAGTTAACAAAGTCAACACCAAACATTTTGATAAGCTTACCTAGTTCTCTAGTGGTGAGCACAGCATCTACATCTTTCATACCATCTGTAATCATTTGATCACGTTCTTTTTCACCTTTTTTAGCAACACAAGGCATAATTGATACAACATAAATGTCTTTTGGATCAATGTTATTAACTTCAGCATAATGTGATTTAATCATCGCACCTAACATCATATGAGGTGATTTACATGATGATAAATGATCTAAGATATCAGGATATTCTTTTTCACAATAGTTAATCCATCCTGGAGAACATGATGTAATCATAGGAAGAACACCACCATTTTCGACACGATCGATAAATTCATATCCTTCTTCCATAATAGTTAAGTCTGCGCCAAAGTTTGTATCGTAAACTTTATCAAAACCTAATAGTTTTAACGCAGCAACCATTTTACCTGTAACACGTGTTCCTATAGGCATACCAAATTCTTCACCTAAAGACGCTCTTACAGCTGGCGCTGTTTGAACAACAACATGTTTACTAGGATCATTCAATGCTTCAATAACATTATGAATTTCTTCTTTTTCATGTAATGCTCCTACTGGACAAACATTGATACATTGACCACATTGCATACAATTAACATCTTTTAAACTCTTATCATAGACAGGACCAACTTTTGTCTTGAAACCACGTTCCATAAATCCTAAGATACCCAAGCCTTGATGCTTTTCACAAGCCGCAACACATCGTCCACATAATATACACTTAGATGTATTTCTTACCACACCTGAAGAAAAATCATCATATGTTGGAAGTGTCTTTTTGCCTTTATAGGCATCTTCTCTAACACCTAATTCCTGACATAATCTTTGTAGTTCACAGTTTGTATTTCTAATGCATGATAAGCAATCTTTTGAGTGATTAGATACAATTAATTCAACAACCTGTCTTCTAGCATCTAAAGCACGCTGAGAGTTAGTTTTAACAACCATACCATCTCTTACAGGATAGACACAAGCAGCACATAAGCTTCTTGCTCCTTCGACCTCTACCTGACAAACACGGCAAGCACCTGTACCCGTATAATTCTTTAAATAACATAATGTAGGAATATGAATACCATTTTCTCTTGCCACTTCTAGAATTGTTTTTCCTTCGTAAGTTTCGACAACGCGATTATTAATAGTAACTTTAATTTTTCCCATGTTTCACACCTACTTTCTTGAAATAACATTAAAGTGACATGCACTCATACAGTTACCACATTTAATACATTTACTTTGATCAATAGAATAAGCTACTTTACTTAAAACACCATCAATGGCATTAGCAGGACATTGTCTTGCACAAAGACCACATTTACGGCATTTATCAGGATCGATTTCATAAGATAATAAGGCTTTACATACACCTGCAGGACATTTCTTATCAACGATATGAGCAATATATTCATCTCTAAATTGCGCTAATGTTGATAAAACTGGATTAGGTGCAGATTGCCCTAAACCACATAACGCTGTATCTTTAATTGTATGCGCTAATGTTTCTAGTTCGTCCAATGTTTCCATTGTTCCTTCACCATCACAGATTTTTTCTAGTAATTCTAACATACGTTTTGTTCCAATACGACATGGTGAACATTTACCACATGATTCATCAACAATAAAGTCCATATAGAATCTAGCCACATCAACCATACAGTTATCTTCATCCAAAACAATCATTCCACCAGAGCCCATCATAGATCCTAATTTAACAAGTTCATCAAAACCAATTGGCGTATCCAATTGAGCTTCTGTTAAACATCCACCTGATGGTCCACCAGTTTGAACAGCTTTAAATTTCTTACGATTTGGACATCCGCCACCAATCTCATAAATGATTTCACGTAGAGTTGTTCCCATAGGAACTTCAACCAAACCAGTATTCGTAATCTTGCCACCTAAAGCAAATACTTTTGTTCCTGGCGAACTTTCTGTACCAATACTTCTAAACCAATCAGCACCGTTCATAATGATTTGTGCAATATTCGCATATGTTTCAACGTTGTTAATAATTGTAGGTTTGCCCCAAACACCTTTATGAGCAGGATATGGTGGCTTTGGTTTTGGCATACCTCTTTCTCCTTCGATTGACTGGATTAAGGCTGTTTCTTCACCACAAACAAAGGCTCCAGCACCTAATCTAATTTCCAAATCAAAATTGAAACCAGTACCCAAAATATTTTCACCTAATAAGCCCATTTCCTTAGCTTGAGCAATGGCATGTTTTAAACGATCAACCGCAATAGGATATTCAGCTCGAATATAAATATATCCATAGCTTGCCCCAATGGCATAACCAGCTATTTCCATCGCTTCTAGTACACTATGAGGATTCCCTTCTAGAACAGAACGATCCATAAATGCTCCTGGATCTCCTTCATCAGCATTACAAATAACATATTTTTCTTTTTCTTCTTCTCTTGCACACATTTCCCATTTAAGACCCGTAGGGAATCCTCCTCCACCACGACCTCTTAAACCACTTTTTTTCACTTCTGCAACAACCTCTTGTGGTGTCATTTCTGTTAAAGCTTTAGCCAAAGCAAAATACCCATCTGTTGCAATATATTCTTCGATGTTTTCAGGATCAATCACACCACAATTATGCAATGCTATACGTTTTTGCTTTTCATAGAATTTGGTATGATTAATATCGTGTATTTCTTTCGTTTCTTTATCAGATTCATTGAGCATTAAACGTTCTACTGGACGTCCCTTATAGAAATGTTCCATAACGATTTCTTTAACATCTTCTACTTTAACGCTCTTATAAATAATGTTTTCAGGATAAATAGATACATTAGGTCCTACACCACATAAACCCAAGCAGCCAGTTCTAAGTACACTAACTTCATTTTCTAATCCTAAAGCCTTGATTTCACTTTCGAATGCCGTAATTAATTCACCTGAATTACCTATCGTACATCCTGTCCCAGCACAAACCAATACTTGAATTCTTTCCATGCCAGATCCTCCTCGTATAATAAGTTTTGTAAGATATATATCAGGTATATACCTCGTATAATAAGTTTTGTAAGATATATATCAGGTATATACCTTACAGTGTTTA
>JAJQDJ010000249.1 GCA_021202205.1 Erysipelotrichaceae bacterium | reverse complement strand
TTTTTTATAGTAGCCTAGTAAAATTTCAATGAATTTATTTAAAAATCTTTTAAATAAATTCATTGAAATTTTACCAGACGACTAAAACATCATATATCTTAATCAATAATTCATCATCTGTACTATGTCCTTCTGCCCTAAAACGCTTTTGTGATAAATATTGATGTAATTCCTTAATCACTCATAAATGATGGACAAGCCTCAAAAGGTGATGGGTTGTGATTTCTTTCAAAGTACCCATTATTTTCTACATACAAATAGCATTCTTCATGATTTTGATCATACCCTTTAAACATATATTTGGCACACATATGCTTCACTCCTGCTCGATCAGTTGTTTGAACATCTACAGCTCCAGGTACAATTTTTCCTGTAAATAGTTCTGATTCCACATAACCACTAAAAGGAATAATATTAACTTTTATCCACTCTGCTTCCATTCTAGTAATCGCTTCAATATGTATATGAAATGTCATGATTAACTTACTCATAAAATTCCTCCCTGTTTAATTATACATATTTTTTTAATATTTTAAAGTATTTGTTATTTTGGGATTCGTTGTATATAATGTTATATATTAAATAGAATTAATAAAACCTCAAATGGAAGGAAAATGATTATGGAAATAAGAGTATTACAATATTTTTTAGCGATTGCTAGGGAAGAAACAATATCAGGAGCTGCTGAATTTTTACATATTACCCAACCTACATTATCAAGACAAATGAAAGATTTGGAAGACGAGCTAGGGAAAACCTTGTTTATTAGAGGCACACGTAAAATCGAATTAACTGAAGAAGGAATGATTTTAAGGAAACGTGCTGAAGAGATTATTGCTTTAGTTGATAAGACAGAAATGGAAATCTCTACAAGTGATCAACATATTTCAGGAGATATTTATATTGGTTGTGGTGAAACTGAAGGCATGCGTATCATTATGAAAGTGATTAAGAAAATACAAAAGCAACATCCATTTATTAAGTTTCATATTGAAAGTGATTATAAGGCCGATGTGATTGATAAACTCAATAAAGGATTAATCGATTTTGGCGTATTAGTCAATACAGGTAAAATGAATAATTATAATTATTTAGAATTACCTTATAAAGATGTATGTGGCGTCTTGATGCGAAAAGATTCTCCCTTATCATCTAAAAATTTTATCACTGTAGAAGATTTGAAAGACAAACCCTTGATTTTATCGAGACAGGATATGCAAAGTGATAATATTGCAACATGGTTGAATGAAGATATGAATGAAATGAATGTTGTAGCAACTTATAATTTGATATATAATGCCTCTTTAATGGTAGAAGAAGGTATTGGTTATGTCATAGGTTTGGATCGCCTCATTAATACATCAAACACTGATTTATGTTTTAAACCTTTAAGTCCTTCGTTGGAGGTTGGCTTGTCTGTTGTATGGAAGAAGTATCAAGTATTCAATAAAGCTAGTAAATATTTTATGACAACATTACAAAGTGAGATTGAAAGCATCATCAAAAAAGACTGAATCAAAATTCAGTCTTTATACGTAATACATAATGAGCACCTTGACACACTAATACACAAACAACAGAAGCTACAATCGCTTCAATAATGCCATTACTAGCAACCACCATTAAATAGTGCAACGATTAATGTTTCATAAGCCATACCCAAAACACTAGCATAAGCTTGTCCAAAAAAATATAGATTCCTAATAAGACAAGAATCGTATTAGTAAGAGTACCTGCTAAAGAAGAAACAATAATTGTTATTTTATTATTGAACTTATGAATCATATTTTCATAAATAAAGCCAGATACAAATCCTAACAATATTCTAGGCAAAAAAGCAATCAATACACTGGCATAGTTACCACTGATTCCACCAATTGTGATAAAAGGTGAAAAACAAAATGAAGTGACACTTGGCTGTAATGTTGCACGAATCATGCTTGTAAGTCCAAAGACAAAACCTAAGGCTGCACCTTCTTTCTTACCTAATAGTATTCCTGAAATAATAACAGGAATATGCATCGTTGTGATGCTTAGTACTCCTATCGGTAAATAACCTAAAGGAGTCATGACTAAAATGATTTCAATAGCTAAAAGCATTGAAAAAATAGTCATTTTTTTGTTTTTGTTTTATTCATTTTTCCTCCTACTGTCGCCCATATTGGTGCAACGTTTTATTGGTGTTGTTGTTTTGTAACATATTTCATAAAAGTCATAAAGATCTCTTTGAATGTTACTAAACATCAACGCGATTCATTATAAGGTATAATCACAATATTGCAAGAAAAATAATTACACATCTTTGTAAGCTAATAGTCCATAAGCACTTTTAGCTTTTTTAATGGCATTGTTAATGGCTTGAGCCATAACTTTGGTAGCTAAAACACCTACAATATCAACCTCTGCTTCTATTTCGTTTGTACTCATAACAAATATTGTATCTCCATCACTCATTGTATGAACTGGTGAAATAGCCAAAGCATAACCATTATGAGTAATGGATGCTGTTTTTGTACATTGTGCTTTATTGAGTTTAACATTAGTAACAATACACCCAATGGTTGTATTAGAACCAGGTGCTTGTCTTATATGATTCATTGCTGTTTCTAAATCGATAAATTGATGATTTTTTCTGTCATATGTACCTGCTAACATTTTTTTACTTTGATAATCCAGAACATTTCCACAAGCATTCACAGCTACTATAGCACCAACTTGAATACCTTCTAAATCTAGAGCATATGTGCCAAGTCCACCTTTCATTGCATATTGTGGACCTAGTATTTTACCAACACTCGCCCCACATCCAGCACCATAATTGCCTTCTTGTATACTATTCTTTTCACTATTTATGCATGCTTGATAACCCATTTGTTTATCAGGTCTGACATTTGGATTTTCAACACTTAAATCAAACAAAGAAGCACCGCATACTATTGGTACTTTAGCCACTTGCATATCAAAACCATAGCCATTTTCTTCTAGATATTGCATAGCACCACTACAGGCATCTAATCCAAAAGCACTGCCACCACTAAGCATAACTGCATGTATTTTAGAAACAAGATTTTTAGGATCTAGCAAATCTGTTTCTCTTGTAGCTGGAGCTCCACCTCTTACATCAACACCAGTAGTAGCTCCCTCTTTCGCAATAATCACTGTACACCCTGTCGCTGCCCGAGAGTCTTCATAAGAACCTATTTGTATTCCTTTGATATCTGTTATTTTTATTTCTTTCATATTATCACCATTATTTAGTATACTCTAAATCTATAATTTGTGGTAGAATTAATGCGAAAAGGAGAACAAAATGAAATCATATCATATTAAAGATAATTTATTTATATTTGAATCATATACCGAAAATGAAACTTTAAATCCTATAGTGAGTAATCATGATTTTTATACACGTGCTGTTCACTATACTAATAAAGTAGAAATACTCATATATAGACAAGAATATCATATGAGCTGGACATATTTAGAAGATATCGATGATTTAATCATTATAAGAAAGATAAAGAAATATATTATGAGTTTAAATAATGGTGAATTAACTCAGTATTTAATTGATAACAAGTTGGAAATAGCTACTATGGAAAGTTGTACTTCAGGATTAATTGCAAGCAATATTACAGATTATGAAGGTTCTTCTGCTATTATGAAAGGAAGCTATATTAGTTATTCAAATGAAGCGAAAATGATGTTTGGAGTTCCTAGTGATATTATTGATACTTATGGTGTTTATAGTAAGGAAACATCCATTGAAATGGCAAGAGTTGCAAAAGAGACTTTTAAAAGTGATATTGGTATTGGTGTGACTGGTTCTTTTAGCAATGTTGATCCTAACAATAAAGATAGTATTGCAGGCGAAATATATTTTCAAATCAATCAAACTGGCAAAGAATTACCATATAAAATAACTTATCATAATCTCAATATATCCCGTAAAGATATAAAGCAAAAAACTGTCAACATTATTATAAAAGCAGTATTAGCGCTTTTAGCCTAATACTGCTTTTCATATATTTCAGGATATATTTGCCATTTAAATAAGATAACTGCAATAACTGCAGTGATAATATCAGATATAGCCTGTGATACGATAATACCAGTATATCCTATGAGACGATACATCGTCATAAGTACAACCAAAAATACTATGCCTTGGCGACTTATGGAAAGTATAAGAGAAGCCAATGATTTTCCTGTTGATTGAAATACAATGGTGATTAACAAAACAATACCTACACATACCATTGTTATAACTAAATAGCGTAACATTACTGTACCATCTTGAACAATACTTGGTGTATCAATGAAACATTTCATCAAAGTTGGGGCAAAAATATAAATACCTATCGTTAAGATTAGACCGATAATACTCATAAAACACAAACAAAATTTAAACAATTTCTTAAATCGCTCTTAATCTTTTGAACCGTAATAATAACCAAACAATGGTTGTCCACCAAAAGCATAACCAGTTAATAACAACAAAGCAATCATACTAATCTTTAAGGCAATGCCCATCGCTGCAATCTTATCATTGCCATATGATAATAAAAATTGATTTACTAATACTGCACTAACACTTTGCATCACATTCACAATAGCTGCAGGAATCCCAATTCCAAAAATTTGTCTTACATGTTCAAATGATATTCTCATTATTCTCATATTCATAGATAACACCTGACTACGTTTTAATACAACAACCATAAAGAAAATATCAGGACACAAATAACCAATCACACTCGCAATTGCAGCTCCCGATGCTCCTAAATTAAAAAAAGAAATAAGAATAGGATCCAATATAATATTTACAATTGATCCTAACACCGTCCCAGACATTGATTCTTTAGACATACCTTCTGCTCTTAAAAAATTAGAATGAATATAAGAAAGTATAATAACAAAAGAGCCAATTGCTAAAAATATATAATAAGCAGATGCGTACTGAAATGTATCACTACTTGCACCAATAAGATACAACAATGGCACTCTGAAGATAAGCATAATGACCGTCATGGCAATTCCGACAATGATAGACATATAAAAACAAAACGAACTCACTTTTTCAATATTTTGTTGATCATTTTGACCTAACAAACGTGAAATAAGCGATGTCCCACCTTGGCCAAAGATATTTCCTATCGCCATCAATAAGGTAAATATAGGTGCACCTAAAGAAACACCCGCAACCAAATTAGTATTATTTGTTTGTGCTATAAAATAGGTATCAGCTAAATTATATATTAAAGTTATAACCATACTTAATACGAGTGGTAAAGATAATTTGATATATGATTTTGCGACATTTTGTCCATTAAAAATATTATTTTCCATATTATTCCTCCCAATAGTATTCTATCAATTATTATTGATTTTTTATGTGTCATATGTCACAATAATCAAAAAAGGAGAACAAAATGAAAACAATTACTGATATCAAACAAATAGAACAGTGGGTAAAAGAAAACCATATATTGAATTATTTTGATACAACAAATTTAATATTTGAAGCCTATAGCTATGATAAAGGTGAATTGATTACTTCACCTAATAAAACACTTCATACTATTATGTTCTTTATATCAGGATCAGTAAAAATATATGGTATTAGAGAGGACGGTAGTATGTCTTCTATTAATCATCTAGATAGTCCTTTTATGATAGGAGATTTAGAGTTTTCAAATAATGGATTATCATTGTTCTTTACTGAATGTAATACCGATGCCATTTGTTTATCATTATCCATTGAAAAATACTATGATGAATTGTGTCATGATATTCAATTCTTACATTTATTATTAAAATCATACTCTTCTAAACTCATTCAAGCATCAACGATGAATACTATTGCTCCTACTATTGAAGAAAGAGTATTATTATATTTTCAAACATATCAAGAAATAAGAGACAATGAAAAAGCTACTCATCAATCAATGTCATTAACATATAATTTCTTAAAAATAAACTTAATGACATTGGTTTTAAAGAAGGTTTTTTATGGGGAGGCGCTTTAGCGGCTAACCAATGTGAGGGTGCTTATTTAGAAGATGGCAAAGGTTTATCAGTTCCTGATATGTTATTAGGTGGAGATGTTAATACTCCTAGAACTTTTTGCCCACAAACAGTAGAAGATGCTTTTTATCCATCTCATGATGCGATTGATTTTTATCATCATTATGCAGAAGATATTAAGCTTTTTGCAGGAATGGGATTTAGTACATTACGTTTATCTATTAACTGGGCTAGAATTTTTCCTAATGGTAAAGATGAAGAACCAAATGAAGCAGGTTTAGCTTTCTATGATAAAGTATTTGACGAATGTAAAAAGTATAATATTGAACCATTAATCACTTTATGTCATTATGAAATTCCTTGGGCTATTGTAACTAAATATAACGGATTCTCTGATAGAAGAGTTGTAGACTTATTTGTTAAATATGCTACAACTTGTTTTAAACGTTATAAGGATAAAGTAAAATATTGGTTAACATTTAATGAAATCAACTGTGCAGGGTACTGCCCCTTTATATGGTGTTGGTGTCATTGATAAAGATTTATTAAATGCAACTGAACCTATCACTTTTGATAAGTTTACCGATGATCCACAAGTGAGATTTGAAGCATTACATAATGAATTTGTAGCTTCAGCTTTAGCTATTAAAGCTGGACGTGATATCAATCCTGATTTTATGATTGGAAATATGATTTGTCATATTACTTGGTATCCATATACATGTAATCCAAAGGATATGTTAGCTTGTCAAGAAAAAGATAGTATGTTTAATGATTTCTGTGGAGATGTTCAAGTAAGAGGTGAATATCCTGAATTCGCATTAAACTATTTTAGAAAGAACGGTATTGATTATTCTTTCATCACTGATGAAGATAAGGCCATCTTAAAAGAAGGTACAGTTGATATGTATACTTTCTCTTATTATATGTCTAACTGTGTAACGACTGATCCTAATGTTGAAACAACTGGTGGTAACTTAATTGGTGGAGCTAAAAATCCATATGTAAAAGCATCTGATTGGGGATGGCAGATTGATCCTGATGGATTGAAATATACATTAAAGAAATTATCTTCTCGTTATCCAGGTACACCTTTAATGGTTGTAGAAAATGGATTTGGTGCTTTTGATAAGGTTGAAGAAGATGGTTCAATTCATGATCAATATAGAATGGATTACTTCAAATCACATATTCAGGCTATGAGAGAAGCTTGTGATGATGGCGTTAACCTCATTGCTTATACAACTTGGGGACCAATTGATATTGTTTCTGCAGGTACTGGACAATTAGCTAAGAGATATGGTTTCGTATATGTTGATAGACATGATGATGGAACTGGCGATTTCTCTCGTTCAACTAAAGATTCTTATTATTGGTATAAGAAGTGTATTGAATCTAATGGTCAAGATTTAGATTAATTGAAAACAGCAGTTTTACTGCTGCTTTTCTTTTAGAAATTTTTTAATAAATCAATCATCTTATAAGCAAAAGCATAAGCTATCGAAGGTCCTCTGCTTGTTACAATATTTCAATCACTTGATAACTATCACGCATAGCATGAGCGCCTCCATAACCACCAGGTAAAATCGCTATATCATAATCTTTTATTTTATCATTTAAAACGTCATTAACTTGTACTGTGATTTGATGTCCACCTTCTACAATATTATCAAAACCAAACATATCACAATGAACATTGGTTCTTCTAATAATATCGACAATTGTAAAAATTTCACCTTTTTCAAATCCTGGTGCTACTATAATAGCTGCTTTCTCCATTTTATCTTCCTCCTTTGGATACATAGTTTAAAGATAAGAAAATAATAAAAACAATGTATTTCCAAATTCAGGAAATACATTGTTTAAAATCTTATTTATTATAATATTTTTTACTTCGTGATATTTTTCATCATTTTTGTTCATACCATCAAGTAATTCTTTCAGCCAAGTCTTTGTGTCATAATGAATAGAGTACTTTTCATCATATTCTTCATTAGATGCTAAGCTTTCTTTATTGAACTTATCTACATATTTATCAAAAGCAATCAATAGGTATTGATGTTTTATATTCTTATCTAATCCCTTGTCATTACGCTTAAAAAACAAGGAATCACTATATTGAGAAAACCTATGTAATGCTAAATAGATTGTTTTATCAATATCAATACTTTCTTCATCATAATAATCGTTAATATATATTTTATTATCTTGAGAAGTTCTTAATTTAGGATATCTTTCTAATGCTTTTGAACGAATAGCCATATCTTCAATTTTATTTAAATTCGCATCCTTATACATACAACACTTCTTATACTTTTTACCACTTCAACATGGACAAGGATCATTTCTACCTATTTTCTTAATTTTTGGTAATGTCTGTTCTTGTTTGACATAACGATCTAATGCATCAAAATCCAGTTTATTTTCTTCATTTTCTTTTTTAATTTCTGGATCGTTAGAAAATGTTTGCCAACTTTTTAAACGATTATATGTAATAACAGGGACATGACAATAGGATTCATTATATTTATAATTGAAAATACGATCCACCAAATTGTCTTATTCACCTGCATCCATAGGATCAATATAATCATTTTCATCCAAATACTTGAATTCATTTAACATTTCCATTAAATGAGTTTTACTTATAAAATAAGATAAATGATATTTTAATTCGTCATCTTCATCACCCTGATAAACCAATTCTTTTAAAAAAGGTATAGTGTCATTTTTTGTCTCAGTCCCATCTAAATATAACTGTAAGTACGTTTCTAACATACCCATACGAACGAACTCATCAATACTAGAATCTTTAATACTCTTTTTTAACAATTCAAGATGACCATCATATGTTTCATATAAAATATCCTGTAAATCTTCAGTAATTGTATCTCCATATAATTCATAGGCATCATCATCTGCAAAAGAAAAAGCAGCTATAATATGAGAAAAAGCAGCTTTATCTTTCATTTCCGCTAATAAATATACAGCATAATAATAAAGATTGTGTGATTGAAATTCATCATCATCTTCTATATCTAACAATTCTTTTATACTATCTAATGCATTATACAGATAAGGTTTAGCTTCTTCAAAATGTTCCTTAATATAATTGATTTGTTTATGAGGATAATTGCCTTCTCTAATTTTATCTAATTCTATTAAATTTTGTTGTAATTCGTTCATATAATCCCTTCTTTCTTGATTTTATTATATATGATTGTCAATCATTAAGATATATTTAATTGATTTATCTTACGATAATGGATATAAACATATTGTGATATGAGAGCCATAATGGCATCAGATATGAGCTGTGACCAAACAAGACCATAAATACCAAACAATGCATTTAAGATAAATAACATAGGGATATTGATAACAGCCCAACGTGTAACACCTAAAAATAGTGCAATCTTACCTTCACCAAAGGCATTAAAGATATTAACCATAGAAAAACATAAAAACATCAATGGCGTTGCTAGAATACGAATGCGTAAAAAATTTGTACCTAATGTTACAGTATCTATATCGGATATAAAGAATTGCATAAGTATTACTGCAAATAGTTCATAAATAACGATACTTAATATACCAATGATTAAACCTATTTTTCTAGAAAAACTAATAATATTATTCATACGTTTATAATTCTTAGATGAATAATTATATGCCACAAGTGGTACGATACCTTGACATATACCAATACCTACATTTAATGGAAATCTTTCTGCTTTTAAGACTATACCTATGGCTGCTAAAGGAATATCTCCATAAGTCACCATAAGCTTGTCTAATATAACATAATCTAAATCAAATAATAATGTTGTAATAGATGATGGAATACCTACCATAAAGATGGATTTGATACTATCTTTAGTAGGTATGCCTGTTTTAATATTTAAAGATAAAACTGTACTATGACTTTTTAAAATTGTAATTATAAAATATAAACAAGCTGTACAATTAGAAATCAATGTAGCAATACCTACACCGACAACTTCGTAACCACTAGGTAGTATAACAAACATAAACAATGGGTCTAAAATAATATTTAAAATACCACCCATAGCAATCCCAAAACTAGCCTTGCTAGAATAACCAACACTTCTAACCAAATTAGACATAACATTCGATAATACTGTCGGTATTCCACCTATGACAATAACTAAAAAAGTATATTGTCTTGCATATTCAAACGTATTACTACTAGCTCCTACTAATTTCAATAATAGATCCATGAATATAAACATACCTAATGAAAATAATGCTGTAATAACTAATGCAAAATAAATACTAAATGTACATACTTTCTTACCTTCGGTTTCTTCGTTAATTCCTAGTAACCTCGATATTAAAGTCCCTCCACCAACACCTGTTAATCCTGCTAAAGACAAGCTTATATTAAAGATTGGTAATATCATAGATATGCCAGCTACCATATAGGGATTATTAGTTCTACCAACATAAAAAGTATCAGCCATATTATATATTAATACAATAATCTGACTAATAATCATTGGTATAGCCATAGTCGAAACAGCTTTAGGTATAGGCATTGTTTCAAATATTTCTTTTTTCTCTATATCTGTATTCATATATATTATCTCCCTTAAATTCAATCTATTTTAGCACATATTTGGATAAAGAAAAAGTCTTGATCAAAAAATCAAGACCTCATATTTTAATGTGAATTAAAAAAACTTTAAACGATTGTCAAAGTTTTTCATTACAATTTAATCCCCAACGTATGAATTCTTTTTTTATATTAGCTATTTTCAATGTTTTTATATACATTTATTCCATATTTTGTATGATTTTACATATATTACAATTATTTACAAAATTTTTTAGTACCAAAATAGTATCATAAATTAAGAACAACCCACTTTTTAAATTATTAAAATTGTGTCAAATCAATTTATAGGCAAATTGCCATATAAGGTGGAATACAAATAATTCCATTATCTTTAACAATTAAATTTTTAGGGTGAATAACATATGATTCTCCTATTCTATCTTTAAACTTTATACAAAAACGTTCTAATGATTTTGTTCCATATCTTTTTGACGATTTTACTTCTATTGGAAATATTTTATAATCAATCTTACTATTATTTGAAATAATAAAGTCAATTTCAATATCATTACGATGTTTTTCTTCATTATAATGTGTATAAAAATATAATTTATGTCCATTAGACACTAACATCTGAGCAATAACATTTTCAAAAAGCATTCCTTCATTAATATGTAATTCATCATTAAGAATCTGTTTATACATTTCCGAACTCATTAATTCATTTTCATCAAATGCATGACTCAATAGTAATCCCGTATCTCCCATATAGCATTTAATATATGTTCTCTTTTCATTTAAAGACAAACCAACATTTGGATCATTACACATAAAACATTCATTTGATATCATAGAATCACTTAACCAAAAAAAAGTATCTTCATATTGACTAGCATCTGAGCCTGGTAAAATATTCTTAAATACAACTCTTTTTTCATGCTGAGATAATAATCCAGGAATTTGATCATATATTGCTAATACCTTTTCTCTATATAAAGAATTGATTTTCATAATATCTTGTCTATATAATGTTAGAATATCTCTTTTCTCAATATCTGCCTTTTTAAAGTCTTTGGAATTTTCGATATATTTAGCAAGAGGTTTAGGCATTCCACCTACTAACATATATTCTTTAAATGCCATCATTGCTTTATCATGTAACTGTCTATTTAATGGTTCCTTCTTTTTAAAGCAATCTTTTATATATGATATTAATGTCTCATTATGATATGCACATAAAAATTCCTCAAAATCCAAAGGATACATTTTAATGTGTCTTTCTTCAGAGGGAATAACAATATCTTTAACATTTTCCTTTATTGAAATAAGTGATCCTGTTTCCAAATAATCATATCTTCCATCAGCAACAAGAAATTTAATTAATGCTCGTGCCTTAGGAAACATTTGTACTTCATCAAAAATAATTAATGATTCTCTATTGTATAGGGTTATATTATAATAAACAGATAACATCATAAATAATGTATCAAAATCATTAGCATATTTTATAAAATATTCCTTTACATTATCCATTTCTCTAGAAAAGTCTATAATTATATAAGACTTGTATTCATTTCTAGCAAACTCTTCACAAATCGTTGACTTACCTATACGTCTTGCTCCTTCTATTAATAACGCTTTTTCTCCGTTACATTCATTTTTCCATTCTAATAATTTTGTATAGATTTTTCTTTTAAATATCATTGTACAATTTCTCCTTACCTATTATACGCAGTTTTATTTTATCTTTTTTCAGGATTATGCGCATATTATAGCATCAAAATGGATTATACGCAATTTATAATTCTTAAATTTTACGATTATACGCACATTTACACAATTTAAAATACATACATTTTATTATATTCGCAATATATAAAAGTATTCATGTTTTAAAAAAATATTTACTTCTTTAATAAATCGTTTCATAACAAAACATATCATTTTATAAC
>JAJQDJ010000073.1 GCA_021202205.1 Erysipelotrichaceae bacterium | reverse complement strand
TCGAACCAAGAATGGTACAGTCATTAATTCCGATTTAAATGGATCAGCCAACATACGAAGAAAGGCAATACCAGACATGTTTACAATGGAAGGTGCAGTATCACCTGATTTCAACAATGTCAAGGTATACAAGCATCCTGATGAGTATTATGAAAAGGAAAATCGAGAGAAGCAGCAAAAGATGCAAACAGGAAAGAGCATCAGCAAACGCAAACAAAAACGATTACAAAGAAAAATGAGAAAACTAGAGCAACAAATAATTGTTTAAAAACGTAGTTCAGAAATAGAATAGTGCTTCGTGAATAGCACTGAGCCGACGCTCCGAAGAAGAACTAGAAGCCACGCCCATGGGCGGAGCAACTAGCGACGACTTTGGACGTGGTAATTCACGAGATAACTATTTTTATAGAGGAATAAAACCTTAATTATTGCATTTTAAGCCATTTTGAATTATGATAACACAAAGGAGGTTTTTATATGCCATTTATTGATTCAAAAGTTACATTAAAATTAAGTGATGAAAAGAAAAATAGTATTAAAGCTAAGCTCGGAAAAGCTGTTTCTATTTTAGGTAAAGGTGAAACTTATCTTATGGTAGGTTTTGATGATGAATATGATTTATATTTTGGAGGAAACAAATTAGAAAAAGGAGCTTATGTTTCAGTTTCTTTATTTGGTCAAGCATCTAGAGATGCTTACAATAAAATGACAACTGCTATATGTGATATTCTTGAAGAAGAATTGGATATTCCAGGCGATCATGTATATGTGACATATCATGGTATCAAGGATTGGGGCTGGGATGGTAGCTTGTTTTAAAGCGATAAATATCGCTTTTTCTTGTTAATTTGTGAAATTGACTAATTGTATTGTTTTAACTTTATTTTTAATAAATTTTGATGTAACATAAAATGGGAGGTGTTCTTTTGAATATTTTCAAGAAAAATTCACCAAAATTCAAGGGCGTTAAAGAAGAAGATATTAAAATTAAAAGCCAGCCTGAAATTGTTATTTCTCGTAGATTTAAAATACTTATTGGAGCAGTCATTCTTATTGGTGTATTATTGCTTGTAAGAATGTATTATCTACAAGTTAATCAACAAGAATACTATACAACGAAACTTTCTCAATATAATACAAGTACTTTTACAAAAGATACAACAAGAGGTAATGGTAATATTTACGATCGTAATTATACTCGTCTTGTTTATAATAAAACCATTAATTGTGCTACTTATTATACAGTTAATGGCATTACTAGCGGTGAAATAGAGATAATTGTTAATTTTTTAATTGAAAATGTGGATGTTGATATTTCATCAGTCACAACTAGAGATAAGAAGGATTATCTTATTATGAAAGATCCTGATTATGTAAATAGTTTATTGACTGACGAGGAATTAAGCGGTGATGATGATACTATATACAAGCTAAAACTCGAAAGAATTACTGATGAAATATTGGAAGAACATTTATCTGATGATGATATACGTTATTATATGCTTTATAACAAGATAGAAACATGTACAAGTGGTTCTGTGGTATTATTAGAAGATTTAAGTGTTAAAGAGGCTAGTGTCATTGGCGAAAATGGCGATATACTTCGTGGTGTTCAAATTACAACAGATTGGTCAAGAGAATATACATATGGATCTACATTTAAATCAGTATTGGGTAGTGTGACAACCAAAAAACAAGGTTTACCTGCAAGTACTCAGGATAAATTATTAGCATTAGACTACAACAATGATTCTCGTGTTGGTACTTCTGGATTAGAAGAACAATATGAAAGTATTTTATCAGGGACACCATCCACTTATACTTTAACCTATGATAGTGATGGTAATCCAAGTATTGAAGTTGTATCTAGTGGAAGTTCTGGTAGTAATATTCGTTTGACTATTGATTGGGAATTACAAACATATATTAGTGACTTAATAGAAGAAGTGATGGAAAGTACATCCTCATGGACAGAAAACGATGAGATTTTTGTATGTATGATGGATCCCAATACTGGTGAAATATATTTAATGGCAGGTAAGCAAAGACAAGATGATGGTACTATTATTGATTATGCTTCTGGTAATTATTTGTCTGCTTATGCTATTGGTTCTGCATTTAAAGGTGCAACCATCTATACAGCATATAAAGAGAACTTAATAACAACTAGTACAACTTTTAATGATACAAGTGCAGGTTTTAAGATTGCTGGTACTGAAACAAAATATTCAAGTAGAGCATGGGGAACATTAAATGATATTCAAGCTCTTTCTAAATCATCTAATGTCTTTATGTGGAATATTGCTGTACTATTAGGTGGTGGCACCTATACATATGGTTGTACACTCGATATTGATGAAAGTGCTTTTGATATTTTGCGTAGAGATGCTGGTGATTTAGGATTAGGTGTTAAGACTGGTTTAGATGTTCCTTATGAAGAACTAGGGTATCGAGGTAAAATAACAAGTCGTTTGGCTGGTAATTTACTAGATGCTGTGATTGGTCAATATGATACTTATACAACCATTCAAATGGTACAATATGTTTCAACAATTGCAAATGGTGGTAAAAGAATTCAGCCACATTTATTTAAAGAGACATTTGAAGAAACAAGTGATGGTACAAAAATCGCTAAATTACAACATAAAGTCAAAGTATTAGACGATGTTACAAGCTATTCATTAGGTATTACACGTGTACAATTAGGCTTTAGACAAAGTTGTATTGATGGTTTAGCTGTAAGTTACAATAATAATGGTTATGCTGAAGTTGCTGGTAAAACGGGAACTGCTCAGGTATATGTCGGTGGTGTAGAACACGATAATAAAACTTTCGTTGGTTATGCACCTTATGATGATCCTCAAATAGCTATTGCATGTATATCTGCTCAGCAGCCTAAAGATAGTTCAAGTTCATGTTTAACACTTGTTAATGCAGCTTTTGAAAAATATTTTGAACTATATGGTACAGATGATGAATAGGAGGCAAGTATGAAGAAAAAAAGTAATACAAAACAAACTTTAAAACGTCAACGTATAAGAACAATAAAAATTGTTATAATGGCTGTTATTGTTGCTATGTCATCAGTATGCATATATCTTGGATATGGTATTTTTAATCAGGTTTCTGGTTTTTCATCTGATGCTTCGTTGAATACTGAAAGTTCTGTACAAGTAGATAGTGAAGGAAATGAATATTATTCATATAGCTCATCAGGAGTAAAAAAGGATATTGAGTATAATGATATACCGCAAGTAATGATTGATGCTGTTGTAGCGGCCGAGGATTCAAGATTTTATGAGCATAATGGATTTGATGTCCCAAGAATCCTTAAAGCATTAGTTGGTAATATAGCTTCTGGTGGAATTACAGCTGGTGGTTCAACAATTACGCAACAATTAATCAAGAAAACTTATTATCCAAACGAAGAACAAACAATTGAAAGAAAAGTCGGAGAATTAGTTTTATCTATTGAAGCGACTTCACAAACAACAAAAGAAGAAATTATTACCGCTTATTTAAATAATGTTTATTATGGTTATGGTAACAAGGCTATAGGTTTATATGCTGCTTCTTATTATTATTTTAATAAGGCTCCACAAAATCTTACTTTACCTGAAGCTGCTTTATTAGCGGGATGTATCAATTCGCCAACGAATTATGATCCATTCAATAATCTGGAATTAGCTCAACAAAGAAGAGATATTGTTTTAGATTTAATGGAATATCATGGTTATATTAGTGAACAGGAATGTGAAGATGCCAAATCAATACCTGTAGAAAATACTTTAAACTCTAATCCTATTACAAACAATAGCGAATATCAGGCTTATGCTGATAAAGTCACACGTGAAGTTTATGAAAAAACAGGTTATGATCCCAATACAACTTCTATGATTATTACAACATATATTGATACTGATTTACAAAGCTATTTAAATGATATAGCAACTGGTGAATCTTATGACTATCCTGATGAATATATGCAAACAGGGGCAAGCGTTCAAGAAACAACAACAGGTAGGATTGTAGGGGTTCTTGCGGCCAGGGATTATGTTGCCATGGGTACAAGTTATGCTTATGCCGCTAGTAAAGAGTTGGCTGCAAATGATGAATCTTATAATTACGGTCAGCGTAATCAACCTGGTTCATCATTAAAACCGATTATTGCTTATGCAGCTGCCTTTGAATATTTGGATTATTCTACTGCTCATTATGTGCATGACGTCCCTTATAGTGATGGAACATGGACGCCGAGCAACTGGGATAACAGTTATCATGGTGATGTAACAATCAAAGAAGCTTTGGTTCAATCGTGGAATTTAGCTGCCATACAAACACTTAGTGAAGTTGTTAGCGAAGTCGGATCCGATGAAATCTTCTCTTATCTTGAAGGTTTTGGATTTGATACCTATGGTGAAGAGTTTAGTTTAGGTTATGCAATTGGTTCATGGAAAACAGGTGTTACACCTGAAGAAGAAGCTGCGGCATATGCCGCTATAGCAAATGGTGGTACTTATATTGAACCTCATACAGTTGAAAGTATTACTCTAATAGATACAGGTGAAGTTATTTATATTGATGAGGAAGCTCAAGAAAATAGCACACAAGCATTATCTGAAGAATCAGCTTTCATGATTCGTTCTATTATGACTGATTATGTAAGTGATGGTTCTGGTAAATATTCTTATCTAAACTTAGGATATCAAATAGGAGCAAAATCAGGTACAACCAATCATGATACTTCAACATCTAATAGTGATCTTGTAGGTAAAAGCAAAGATATTTGGATGGCTGCATTTTCACCTGATTATTCATGGAGCGTTTGGTGTGGCTATACATCCGAGGCTCAAAAATTGGGCTATTATCCAACAGGTTCTGATGCAGCTATTATATCAGGAATGATAGCCAAATACTTACATAGTGATGGTGTGAAAAATAGTTATCCAAGTCAACCTAGTGGCGTTGTTTCTTCAACTTGTATTTCAGGTATTTATCCATATATTTCACCTACTAGCTCAACTCCTAGCAGTCGAATTATTAGCGGATATTTTAAATCAAGTAATTTACCAAGCGATACAGCAACTGGTGCAAGCATTGACATTTTATCAAGTTTTACTGCTATGCTTTCAGGATCATCTATATCTGTAACTTTTAGTGAATATCCTTCTTCTACATCTTCATCATTGACGAAAACATATACTGTTAATGGTAAGAGTTATACTTTACCTTATTATGGTGATATTACACAAATCTATGGAAATATTGTTTATCAAGTTGATGTTACCGATGCTTCTGGCAACAGTGTTTATAGCCAGTCGTTAAGCTCTAATACAGGAACTTTGAATTATACATTCTCCGCTGGTGAATATACTGTAACTGGTTATTATACTTATGAGAGTGGATCAGGCTCTTCTAATAAGATATCACAAACAATTACTGTTGGTTCAACTGGAACTGCTTCATACTCAAGAAGCAATGTAACAGCTACCTCTGTTACTTATAGTGTAACAGTTCCTAGTGGAAGTAGCGTCAGTATTACTGTTAATGGCGATAGTAAAACATTGACATCAAGTTCAAGTGTTACTTTTAGTGGATTGAGTCCATCTACTAGCTACAATGCCACCTTCATTGAAACGACCTCTTCTAATACAACAAATACACTAACTTCTGATAGTTTTACAACATCATCTTCTACTACAGACGAATTAGAAGATGAAAATAGTGTAGAAGACAATGATACAAGTGAAAATGAAGACATTCAAATCAATGAAGAACTAGATGAATAATGAATACAGAAAATGAGAGCATTTGCTCTCATTTTTATATAAAATAGATAAGTTTTTAATGAATTATCATGTCAGATAGTTTATAATATTGACAGGTATATATTAAATATAACTTTATGTGATAATAATATCATTATCATTGATTAATCATAAAAATAATACAAGGAGCGAAAAATGAAAAAAATATTATTAGGTTTAATAAGTCTTGCACTATTGGGATGCTCTGCTACAGTAGAAATTGACAGTGAAGCCCCTACGCTACAGCTAACCAAAAAAAGAATACATGTAGATGTTAATAGCGATATAGAATATTCATCTTATATTAGTGAAGCATCAGATAATGTTGATGGTGATAATTTAATTGACATGGTTGAATACACAACTATTGATACAAGCGAAACTGGTAAAGAAGTTGTAACCTATACTTTAACCGATTCGGCTGGTAATGAAACAAAAGCAGAATTGATTGTAGATGTTGTTGAATATATCAATGATTCTATTTTTAATCCAGAATCAGTAGAAGTTGAGACTGTTGATGATCCAACTGATGTTACTGTTTTAGTAAACAAAATATATGTTATTGATGAGGATTGGTATCCTGATGATTTAGTTAGTGTTTGTGATGATAGTACCATATATTTAAGACAAGAAGCAGCTGAGGCTTATGAAAAATTCTATAATGCAGCTGTTGAACAAGGAATTGAATTGTATTCTATTTCTGGTTTTAGAACATATGAAACTCAATCACTATATTATAGTCGTGCAGTCACTTATTATGGTCTTGAACATGCTGCACAATATAATGCTTATCCTGGAAGAAGTGAGCATGAATTAGGTTTAGCTATTGATGTTTCATATCGCAAAACTGGAGAAAGATTAAATTCTACAGTTGCTACTAGTGATATTGGCAAATTCATTGTTAGCGATGCTTATAAATACGGCTTTATTTTAAGATATCAGGAAGATAAAATAGATATTACAAATTATGCTTATGAACCTTGGCATATAAGATATGTAGGTGTTGAATTGGCCACTTATTTATATGAAAATGGATTAACATTAGAAGAATATTATGGGGAATAAAAAAAGGGGAATAACATATGAAATATTTTAAACTATTATTAGCACTAGTATTATTAACAGGTTGCTTTGCTACTCCATCTTCAGATGACGAACAAGCTGATGCCTCATCACAAAATGAAAATATTGTTTCTTTTGTAGCCGTTGGAGATAATTTAATTCATCAAAGACTCATTGATGAAGCAGAAACAGAAGACGGATATGATTTTTCTGATTATTATACGAATATTTCTTCATATATTGCTGAAGCAGATTTAGCTTTTGTCAATCAGGAAACAGTTTTAGCTGGTGGCACTCCTTCGGGTTATCCTAATTTCAATACACCTGAT
Organism: Erysipelotrichaceae bacterium; assembly: GCA_021202205.1. GTDB lineage: Bacteria > Bacillota_I > Bacilli_A > Erysipelotrichales > Coprobacillaceae > JAJQDJ01. The sequence goes on along the minus strand of JAJQDJ010000073.1, from coordinate 5,371 downwards.
GAAATGGCACAAAATCTTAGTGATTTAGGTTTTGATATTGTAAATGGAGCAACGAATCATTCTTTAGATAAAGGCTTAGATGGTATATTACATTCTATTAGCGTATTTGAAGAGTATGATAATTTAACTTATATTGGCTTATATGAATCACAAGAAGATAGAGATAATATTAGAGTTGTTGAAAGTAATGGAATTACAATTGCATTTTTATCCTATAATCAAATGAACAATGGTAATAGCATGCCCAATGATTATTGTCTAAATCTTTTTGATGAAGATACTATTACTGAAGATGTAAACAAAGCAAAAGAGTTAGCAGATTTTGTTGTTGTATCTGCACACTGGGGTAATGAATATGACATAGTACCTGATGAATTTCAAACAAAGTATGCCGAACTATTTGCCTCTTTAGATGTTGATGTTGTTTTAGGAACGCATTCACATACTTTACAGGATGTGCAATGGCTAGATGGTAATGATGGTCATCAGACGCTTGTTGCTTATAGTTTGGGAAATTTTATAAGTGGAATGATGAGTGAAGATACTCAATTAGGTGGTATGTTATCATTTGATTTGATTAAAGAAGATGATACATGTTATATTGACAAAGTGTCATTGACACCTCTTGTCAATCATTATGAAGCATCTGATTCTAACAATGTTTATGATACAAGATGTAATTTTACTGTTTATCGTTTAAAAGATTATACTGATGAACTAGCTTTAAAACATGGTTTAAATGGTTATGACAATATTACAATCTCTATTTCAGATTTTCAAGAAATGGTCAATGAAGCTATCACTAGTGATATCAATATAGATATGTAATTATATTCATACGGCCATATTTTAGTAGAATTTGATTGTATTAAAAAAGGCAATATTTTATATTGAAATATTGCCTTTTTATTTACTTTTATATGTTATACACGGCCACCGCCAGCCCAATGACTAATCCAGTAGCTTGTATTCAAATTTCTTACAACCACACCGTAAGCCGATGAGCCACAATGAACAAATTGACCATTACCAATATAAATACCTACATGACTAATACCTGAATGTCCTGCAGTATTCTTAAAGAATACTAAATCACCTGGTTGTAAATCAGATTTGGATACTCTTGTTGTTGCACTATATTGCGCAGCTGCAGATCGAGGTATAGAAATACCATTTTGCTTAAATGACCAGTATACAAAGCCTGAACAATCAAAATATGTAGGTCCTGTACATCCAGATGCATACTTACCTATACCAACTTTTGATAATGCTGTTGCAACCACACCAGAAGCACTAGTTGATTTAGAATTAACAGTCACTTTTAATGTTTTGCTTGTTGTATTACCAGCTTCGTCACTCACTGTATAAGTAACACTATATGTTCCAGCTGTACTAGTTTTAACATTACTACTAATTTCAACATCAGATGTCAAGTCGCCATCCTTGTTATCTGTTGCACTTTTTAAGTATTTACTAGCTGTAAAACTATCTCCTACAGTAAGAGTTAACTTTGATTTTGAAAGTTTAATAGTAGGGGCTGATATATCCTTTACAACAACGTTTAATGTTTCAGTTGTCTGATTATTAGATGAATCAGTTGCTGTAATCGTAAGCGTTGTTGTCCCTTCCTCACTAGTATTAACTGTACTATCAACATCAACAGTTACAGATTCATCATAATTATCACTTGCAGTAAAATAATCCGTATAATCGAAATCTGATCCATAATCAATATCTATAGATGAACCATCTGTCAAAGTAATCGTTGGAGCAACAGTATCTTTAACAACAAACTCAAATGTTTTTTCTGTCGTATTACCAGAAGCATCAGAAACTGATACTGTAATATCTTGTGTTCCTAATTCTGATGTATCTAATTCTTTATCTGTTTCAATAAATGTAGTAACATCACCATCAACATTATCAGTTGCACTCAAATATTGTGTAATATCACTAGAATCGTTAACTCCCACATTTATAACATAACCCTCATTATCAGCATTGACTGATAACATTGGAGCCGTTTTATCAACAACCTCTACTTGGACAGTTTTCGTACATGAATTGTTAAAAATGTCTGTAGCTGTAACATCAACAGTATATGTTCCTAATTGATCAGCAGTATAATGACTGTCATCAATATCAACATCTAAAGCATCTAAAGAAGTGCGATTATCAGAAATATTAAACATTGTCTTATCTAATGCTGTTCCATATAATACTTCAATACTATTTGCTTCAATGGTTGGTGCTTCTTTATCAATAGCAACAAAACCAACTAAACCAAAAGTAGAAATACATAATAATGGAATAAACATAGCCTTACGTTTTATAACATGTTCATATAAATTGTCTAAGACTAATGATTTAATTTTTTTGTCCATTCGTCTTCTCCTTTCTATAATATTCTCTGAGACATTATAAAACATCTTCTAATAAATGTCTACCTTTTTTCTTAAGAAATTCTTAAGAATTATAAATAACATTGTTTTTATCGCTATATTTTAAATAATAAATTATTCACTATTCCCCAATGACAACACTTTGTGTTATTTGATTAGAGGTTGTTTCACCACTTTCATCAGCATAATAGCCAATAATTGTATAGGTACCAGAAGGTAAAGTATAATTCAATATACCTGTATTGGATGTTAATTTTTCACTATAAATTGTTTTACCAGCATAACCGACAATTTCTGCAACATAGTAAATCTGGGTATTATATGCAACAGTAAACGTTGCACCTCCTACAATATAGGTTTGTGTTGCTTGAGAATTAGAGACATCTGCAAATGTTACTTGTACCTGATTGCTATTAACACTTACAGCTGAAAAACTTGTTAAATCAGGCAATTCGTAAGTAACAGAAGCTACTGTTTCACTTGGTACATTATTAGATTTAAAATATCCTGTTGTGATATTACTTTCAGAAGTCAATACCGAAGGTGCGACGTATGGATATACGCCTGCAATACAGCTTGCTTCTACTACCCCACTAGGCTGGCTTGGATAACTATTTGTTACACCATTACTATGTAAATATTGAGCAATCAATCCCGATATTTCAGCTGCAGGAGAACCCGTAGGATAATAACCTAATTTTAGGGCTTCGGATGTATAGCCACACCAAACACTCCATGAATAATCAGGAGAATAGGCAGCCATCCAAACATCTTTGCTTTTACCTATAAGATTACTATTCACTGATGTTTCATCATGATTGGTTGTACCAGACTTTGCACCTATTTGATAACCAAGATTTAAATAAGCATATTTCCCATAACCTGTTGAAACATAATCAACCATAATAGAACGAATCATAAAAGCTGATTCTTCAGACAAAGCTTGTGTGCTATTTTCTTGAGCTTCCTCATCAAAATATATAACTTCACCCGTTTCCAGCAATTCAATCTTTTCCACTGTATATGGTTTGATATAAGTTCCACCATTTGCTATAGCAGCATATGCTGCTGCCTCCTCTTCAGGTGAAACACCTATTTTCCATGAACCAATCGCATAACCTAAACTAAACTCTTCCCCATACATGTCAAAACCAAAACCTTCAAGATACGATACAATTTCACTTGTTCCAACTTCGCTAACAACTTCATTAAGTGTTTGTATAGCAGCTAAATTCCATGATTTCATCAATGCTTCTTCAATTGTAACATCGCCATGATATTGATTATCCCAATTGCTTGGCGTCCAATCACCCTGACTATAAGCTGTATCATGAACATAATGTACAGTAGAATAATCCAAATATTCAAAGGCAGCTGCATAAGCAATAATTGGTTTTAATGATGAGCCAGGTTGATTACGCTGACCATAGTTATAAGTAGAATCCGAGGCAGCCAGTTTCTTACTTGCAGCATAAGCATAACTTGTTCCCATTGCAACATAATCTCTTGCTGCCAAAACACCTACAATTCTACCTGTTGTTGTTTCTTGCACACATGCTCCTGTTTGCATATATTCATCAGGAAAATCATAAGCTTCACCTGTTGATATTTCATCTAAATAGTCCTGTAAGCCCATATCAATGTAGGTTGTAATAATCATAGGTGTTGTATTAGGATCATAGCCAGTTGCTTCATATACTTCACGAGTAACCTTATCAGCATAAGATTGATATTCATTACTGGCTGTTAATGAATTATAATCTAATGTATTTTCAACAGGAATAGATTTTGCGGCTTTTCCCTCTTCTTCACTAATATAACCATGATACACCATTAAATCTAAAACAGTATCTCTTCTTTGTGTTGCTGCTTCCAAATCATAAAATGGATCATACTTATTAGGATTATTAATAGTACCAGCCAACAAAGCTGCTTCAGGCAAAGTAAGATTCTGTGGTGATTTATTAAAATAATATTGACTAGCTGCATATAAGCCAATAGCACTTATACCCTTGCCATAATAAACATTATTTAAATAAGTTTCTAATATTTGCTCTTTAGTTGTTTGTCTGGTTGCCTCTATAGATAGAATCACTTCCCCAATTTTTCTTGTTAAAGTTTGTTCTTCATCGGGATAATAATTCTTTTTTATCACTTGCTGAGTGATTGTCGAAGCTCCTGAGGTAATAGTACCAGCAGATAAATTACCCATAAGTGCTTTAATAATTCTTGGCACATCAAATCCACTATGTTCAAAAAAACGTGAATCTTCGGCCGAAACAACTGCATCTATTAGTACTTGTGGAATATCATCATATTCCACATATTTTTTAACACCTGTAGAACCATAATAATAGTATTCATTTCCATCCTGATCAACTTGAATTGATGTTTCTTCAACTGACAAGCTATCAGTTGAAAAAGTGTCAATTTGAGATAAAATACTATAACAATAGTTTAAATAAAAAGAGGTCAAAACTATACAAATTGTTATGAGTATGATTTTAAACGATTTTACAACCGATTTCTTTACTCTATACTTTTTGCGCATACGATTTTCACCTCTTTTTTGAAAAAGTTAACTATCTTTCATATATTTCTGATAAATAAGCAGAAACAATATTTCTTTTTTTATTCGTTTCAAGATTACATGTACTCAATAATATTAATGATTTTTTCTCAGAAGTATCTATATCTGAAACATTCAATGCGTCACTTTGAGCTGCATTGATATATGACTCATAATCATCAATGCTTGTAACATACATATCATCATCTGGATAAATGACTTTTGATACATAAATTGTATATATACTAACATTTCCACCTAATGTATAAATATATACTGTATTATGTTCATTATAATAATCAGTATCATCATATTATGTTATGTCATAAAATCGTTAACAATTATTCATGCTATGTCCATAAATAATAGTATTAACATCACTAAATTCACCATTATTCTT